>CANDMD010000040.1 GCA_947385725.1 uncultured Lachnospiraceae bacterium
CACCACCCAACAGAACACTCTTTCCCTACACGACGCTCTTCCGATCTAATGAAAGCGACACTCGGATGCGAAGATTAATCCTTTGACAGTTTCTGACATAGGAAGGGGCAGGAAATCCTGCCCCTTCTCAGCATAGTGATTATACAATAACTGTTATTATCATTTCGCCAGCATCATCATGATATCATTGCTGCGGGCAATGAACTTTGTCATGGCCTCAGGCGCAAGGGGCGCATGCTGGATCTTTGCCAGGTCATAAAGCTGCTCGCAGATCATCTCCACGTTTTCTCCCTCCTGATGCTCCGTTACATACTGTACCAGAGGATGGTTCGCATTCAGGATCAGCGTTTCTCCCTCGCCGCCGAAACCGTCCATATTCATGCCCGGCATGGAGTACATTTTCATCATGTCCTGCATACGCCTGCTCTCCTCCGACAGCGTGATCATGGAAGAAACCTTCTTATTCTTCAGCTTCTCCACCTTGATCACGATCTTGTCATTCTTCAATGCCTTTTTCATGATCTTGGAGATCGCTTCCGCCTGTTCCTCCATCTCCTTCTCCGCCTTCTTGGAGGTCTTGGACTTCAGCGCATCCGTCACATCGGCATCGATGCGCTGGAACTTGATACCATCGTTCTTTGCCTCCAGCTGTGACACGAAGGGCTGGTCGATATTGTGGGTCAGGATCACCGCGTCCATCTTTGCCGCCTTGAACATGTTGATATACTGGCTCTGCTGCTGCTCGTCGGTGACATAGTAGATGATCTTTTCCTTCTTCTCCTCCTCGGCTGCTTCCCCGTCGGCATCCTCCGGTGTCTCACCCTCCGCGTTTTCTCCGGAAGTCTCGTCGGTGATGATCTCCGCCTCCACCTTCTCGCCGTTTTCGTCCACGGCGCTCTCGGTCGGTGCCTCCCCGTTTTCGCCCTCCGCGTCCACGGCGCTCTCGGCCGGTGCCTCCCCGTTTTCGCCCTCCGCGTCCACGGCGTTCTCGGCCGGTGTCTCTCCGTCTTCGTTTTCCGCGTCCACGGGCTTCACCTCCAGGCACTCAGGCAGGGTCAGGTATTTACCGTCAAGATTCTTAAACAGGATATAATCCGTCATCTTCTCGCAGAATTTGTCATCCTTTAAACAGCCAAACTTGATAAAGGGACTGATGTCATCCCAGTACTTGTCATACTCTTCCTTCTCCGTCTTACACATGCCGGAAAGCTTGTCTGCAACCTTCTTGGAGATATATTCCGAAATCTTTTTCACAAAGCCGTCGTTCTGCAGTGCGCTCCTGGACACGTTGAGGGGCAGGTCAGGACAGTCGATCACGCCCTTCAGCAGCAGCAGGAATTCCGGGATGACCTCCTTGATATTGTCCGCGATAAAGACCTGGTTATTGTACAGCTTAATGGTTCCCTCAATGGATTCGTACTCCATATTGATCTTGGGAAAATACAGGATTCCCTTCAGGTTAAAGGGATAATCCATATTCAGATGGATCCAGAACAGGGGCTCCTTATAATCCTGGAATACCTTGCGGTAAAATTCCAGATACTCCTCTTTGGTGCAGTCGTTGGGATGCTTTGTCCACAGAGGCGTCGTCTCGTTCAACAGTTCGGGGCGCTTCCGGATCTTAAGCTTCTCTTCCCCTTCCACGGTTTTGGTTCCGTCCTCGGCAGTCTTCTCCTCAGGATGGATCTCCTCCAGGACAACGTCCCCTTCCTGTAATTCGTCCGCCTTGATGACCTGGGTCTCCTTGGTGTCCGCCTTGGACAGGTAGATCTCTGTGGGCATGAAGGAACAGTACTTCTTAATCACCTCGCGTGCCTTATACTCATTACAGAACTCCAGGCAGTCTTCGTTCAGGAACAGTGTGATCGTGGTTCCCACCTCCTGCCTGTCGCCGTCCTCCATGGAAAATTCCGTTCCGCCGTCACATTCCCAGTGAACCGGTACTGCGCCTTCCCTGTAAGACAGTGTGTCAATATGAACCTCATCCGCAACCATGAAAGCGGAATAGAACCCCAGGCCGAAGTGACCGATGATCTGGTCGGAACTGCTCTTGTCCTTATATTTCTCAATAAAGTCCGCCGCTCCCGAGAAGGCGATCTGGTTGATATACTCCTCTACCTCATCCGCCGTCATCCCCAGACCGTTGTCGCTGAAGGTCAGAGTCTTCTGCTCAGGGTTTACCACCACGTCCACCCTGGCCTTATAACCTTCAGGCAGGGCATACTCCCCCATCATGTCAAGCTTCTTCAGCTTGGTCACCGCGTCACAGCCATTGGAGATCAGTTCCCTGTAGAAAATGTCATGATCCGAATAAAGCCATTTCTTAATAATCGGAAAAATGTTTTCGCTGTTAATTGATAAATTGCCGCTTTTTGCTGCCATCTTACCACATTCCTTTCTTATCATGATCTTTTTTATATTTCCGGCGCTTTTGCACTCTAGGACAAGTTTAAATCTGTAAAAAATAAAAGTCAAGGCAAAATTAGCACTCATTTTGATCGAGTGCTAATAATTCCTCTGGAATGCCCTGTTTTCAAGCATTTCCGCAATTCTAAAATTTTTGTGAACTGTCTATGAGAAAAACTCCGCGTACACCTCAAAGAATACGTTTGTAGTGACCTCCGGATCATGGATCAATGTGATCTCCTCCCAGAGTTTCGTATTCAGGTTCCTGACCAGCGTGTCAACAAACCTGTCGTACTCCTGTCCAAAGACCTCCCTGCGGCGCTCCTCCACGATCTCCTGTTTACTGATATCCGTCTGTTCCCTGTCAAAGGTACTCAGGCATTTGATGATATGGTAACCGCTCTCGCTTTCCACCACCTGGCTGATTTCATTGGTCTCCAGCGCAAACGCCGCCTCCTCAAATGCCTCGTCCATCTCCCCCTTCCCGAAAGAGTAAGTAATGGTGGAATCCTCACTGTAACGGGACGCCAGATCCACAAAGTCGTTTTCGCCGTTTACTGCCAGTTCCCTGATTTCAAGCGCCTTCTCGTAGACTGCCCGCTTCAGGTTCTCCGGCAGGGGCACCCTGCTGCCCGTCCCGTCCGTGGTATAAGTGCGGATCAGGATGTGCTGTACCGTGATCGTTCTCGCCTCGTCGTCGCTGATCTCCGGGTTCACGTCCTGGATAATGTACTGATACACCTTATCCGCCAGGGCATACTCCGTGTAGAGCTGCCGGATCACCTCAAGATCTGCGCCCATCAGTTCCTTCTCCCTGTCGTTCAGCGTCTGAAAGTACTTCTCAGCCGCCTGGTCCACCTTCTCCTGTTCCTGGGAATCCAGTGTGACTTCCTTATCCCGGGCCAGCAGATACATGGTCTTGATCTGCGCGATCTTCGCCAGCACTGTCTCCTTTACATTCTCCTCCAGGGTCATCCCGTCCAGCGCCACATTCCACACCTCGGAACCGTAAACGCTCTCGTACTGATTCTGTGTGGTGGTCAGATATACCATGACCTCCGCGGTGGTACAGGACGCGTCGCCGATGCGGAACACCTCATCCTTTCCAAAGCCGGTGGTAAACACTACCTTGGTGCCGCTTCCGTCCTTACCGCAGGCGGCCAGTCCGGTCAGCCCCAGCACCACAGCCAGTGCCACGGCTGTCAGTTTTCTTCTATATTTACATATCCCTTCCTGCCTGTCAGGTTGAAGTCCCATCTTTCACCCCCGCATATCGCACACCATGCCTGCGATACTGCATCCCGCTCATTTCACTGTGCCTGTAACTGCTATTTCTTGATTCTAACACAGGTTGGGGGAAATTTACAAGATAAGAAAAAAGTAAGAAAAACGGGTCATGCATTACGCACAACCCGCGTACAGTTCCGACAGGGCACTGAACTGTTATCAACCCGCCTTTCCGGGAAAAACTGCTTAAACGCTTCCTCAGATATCAGGAACCGGTCTCCGTCTCCACAGGCTCTATCCCTTCCGGCAGAGCAATATCCACCTCGGCATTTTCTGCCTTGCCCTGGGGATCATACTCCGCCTGCTCCTCTTCTTCCTCATCCCACAGGGAATCGTATTGCTTCCTCTTCTCTTCCAGTTCCTTCAGCATCGCCATGTTCTTTGCCGACATATATAATTCCATACTGTATTCCATCAGCTTCTGCTCATCTGTGGCAGGTACCCTGCCACCGCTGGAAATGCGCCTTGCCACCTCCATGATCTTTGCCATGTCGACAGCGTAATCACTCATGGCATCGGACTGCTGCCTGCAGACCTCCGCATTCCATACCAAAGCCTCCTGCTCCGCAAGACTGTCCAGAACCTTCAGGTTTTGTTCAAATTTTTCTTTGTTGGCATTTATGGAGAGCTCCAGGGTTGCCGCTTCCTCCGCGAACAGTTCCCTGCCGCCTTCGGTGATATTCATCTTCCGCTCCATGGTTTTCTGACGGTTCAGCAATTCCCTCCTCTGGTCAATCAGCTCCTGCCGTTGGATCCGATATGCCTGCTGTGCTTCGATCAGTCTCATTTCATCCACTTCCTTATGGTTTCATTTGGCACATCCTTGTGTCTGTATCCTATATCGGCATTTCCCCATGAAAATTGAATAGCTGACTATATTTAATTCATCTCCTGTCAGGAAGTCGCTGAGGGAACCGGCACAATCCCCGAAAAAACTCATCTCAGCTTCTTAAAAAGTTCGGTGAAGCTCCACAAGAAACCGGTACAACTGCCTCGGGTTTACAGTACCCTAAAACGATCCGCACATATCAGAAAGCAGCAACAGTACATTTTGTATCCTGCTCACCTGCTGATGCCCCAATGTCTCTAACAGACAGCTGATCTGCTCTGAACCCTGGCTGGATATATCTTCCCCCATCATGATATAATCACAACTCACTGACAAAGCCTTGGATAACCTGCACAGCACATCCGCCGAAAAACCTTTTTTCCCGGTCTCTATCTCATAGAGAAACTTGGAAGAAATATCTACCTTTTCCGCCAGCGCCTCCCTTGTATAACATTGAATTTCACGCAATTCCCTGATTCGTTCTCCGATAAACCTGTCCGACATATTAATCCTCCATCTGATAAAATTTTACAATCTTCACCAGGGATTAATAAACCGTCAATAGTTCCGCACACCATTACCGCCTGTTCTCCCATATCAACGATGCAGCAGCATGTGCATATCCGTCAGGATCCGAACCGCCGTCTTCCTGTCATCGTCCTCCAGCAGGTTCAGCGCACAATTCAATTCCCTCCACAATCCCTTTGTATCCTCCAGGATAAATGCGGGGGATACCTTGAACAGATCATACATTTTCCAGATCATCTCACTGTCCGGCAATATCCTTCCGTTTTCCAATTCCCGCAGTTTCTTGATATCCACTCCCAACAGATCCGCCATCCTCTGCTGCGTAAGCTCCTTCCGGATCCTTACACAATAGAAGACATTGCTTTTGGCCCCACTGTTTCCGCCCTCGCACTGTATATATTCCAGCTGCTCGCAAATCGCCTCAAAAGCGGTTTTCTTCTTATCCATTGTTTTTGCAGTCCTGGCCAGGACATACAACAATTTGAGGTAGCACATAAGCTCTTCCGTTCCGCAGTCCTGTAATCCTGACAAGTCCTCTCCGTCCGATGCCTTTTTGCCGGTAAAGACATAGAGAACATCCACGTCGGAAGTACACAGTCCCTTTATTTCATAATAGGAAAAACGTTTGCTCCCTGTCTCCGCCCTGCTGTAGTGACTCTGCAGCATTTTCATGCGATAGCAGAGCAGACGCTGGGTCAGATTCAGATTCTCACGTTCTTCCCGTAATCTCCGCAAAACACTTTGGTACTTACTGTCCATAGGTATCCTCATCCATTCTTATTATTGAGCACTCTCGAAAACTCTTATTCACAATCAGCACATTCCTGACCTTTATATGTTACCCATTCTAAGGTTTTCTGATTCCCCATGCAATACCTGTGTGTGTATACTTTCATGAATCAAAAACCCGCGGGATGAGCCGGCTGTCCGTATAAAAACGGCCACTTGGCTCATTGCCCGCGGGAAGAATATGGTTCACCGCAACAGCTTGAATGAAAGACAGAACACGGTGACACAATCGTTTGATCACAGAACATCATATGACTGCAAAAGAGTGGGGACAGGATTAACACAAATAATATCCATCATGTTATACAGACATCTTAGTAAACCACACAAGATTATAATAATACTGATTGTACATATCCAAAACCCGCTATGGTTCCTGCCATGACAAACTAATGGTAATATTGTGTTCCCTGTATCCTTATTGGATCACATGTATCCAGCCTTCCGGCGCCTCGATCCTGCCCATCTGGATGCCGGTCAGGGTATCATACAGCTTCTGGGTGACGGGACCCATCTGCGCCATTCCGCTGGGCATACAGATCTCCCTGCCATGATCCACAATCTTTCCCACAGGGGAAATAACCGCCGCCGTACCGCAGAGACCACACTCCGCGAAGTCCTTTACCTCCTCCAGGAGAACCTCCCGCTCCTCCACTTCCAGCCCCAGATATTCTTTTGCCACATATACCAGGGAACGGCGGGTAATGGAGGGAAGAATACTGTCAGATTTAGGCGTGACCACCTTGTTGTCCTTCGTCACAAACAGGAAGTTTGCGCCGCCGGTCTCCTCCACTTTCGTGCGGGTACCGGGATCCAGGTACATATTCTCGTCGAAGCCCTCCTCATGGGCGCTCACAATGGCATGCAGGCTCATCGCATAATTTAATCCCGCCTTGATATGGCCGGTTCCGTGAGGCGCCGCGCGGTCAAAGTCACTGACGCGGATGGTAAGGGGCTTTACACCCCCCTTAAAATAAGGACCCACCGGCGTACAGAAAATACGGAACTGATACTCATCCGCAGGCTTCACACCGATCACAGGGTTGGAACCAAACATATAGGGGCGCACATACAGGGTCGCGCCACTGCCGTAAGGAGGGACAAAGGCAGCATTGGCAGCCACCACCTTCGTGACAGCCTCCACAAAGCGCTCCTTTGGAAATACAGGCATTTCCAGCCTTGCGGCGGATGCCTCCATGCGCTCCCCGTTCAGGTCAGGACGGAAGGTAACGATATGCCCGTCATCCGTCGTATATGCTTTCAATCCTTCAAAAATGGTCTGCGCATACTGCAGGACGCCGGCGCATTCATTCAGCACAATATTTGCGTCCTCCGTGAGGACGCCCTCATCCCACGCTCCGTTCTTATAATTGGATACATATCTGTAATCTGTCTGAACATATCCAAACCCAAGATTGCCCCAGTCAATGTTTTTCTTTTCCATTGGTATTACCCTCTTTCCTTAAAAATAATGATGTTAGCTGTTCTTTCTTATTTTCTGGTAATAATTATTATACTTTTGAGCGGAAAAGTCAATGCCCTGCCAGAAAGCCGCATCTCAATATCAACACTCCTTGCCTGACGGGAATCTAACAGGATCGGTCTCATTCATATCCTCCCAGGTCAAACACAAAAGACTTACTGTGCCTGCCATTTTCCAGCTTCTGAACCAGTCCTGTCCCAGTACAGCCTCCTGACGCAATAAAATACCCGCATTCTGAAAATTTACTCCAGATATCGTCTCCCTCAAAATCACTATAAATAGAATAATCCGAAGACACCATATTTATCATCGGTATATAACCTTTCGAGATAAGATAAGCGCACGGGATATCAAAGCAATTTACCAACGATACCAGCCCAAACGCATCGCACCGCCAGTTCATAACATAAAGTCTCTTATCTTCCCGCCCCCCGATCCATTTATGACGGGTGAAGAAATACTTGTATCATTTCAAATCTCTCCCATCCTGCATCTGTCAAACTGTAAACCAATAATTTCTAAAACCATACTACCATTTTCCAGGCAGCCACCTTATACGGATCCCATCAGGTTACTCGGTCTCTTCCTCTCATACCTGTAGAATGTATACGCAATGTCGAAATAGGTCTGCTCATCACTCTCGGCCGTTACCTGCCATTCGGGATCCCTGTCCAGGTCAGGGAAATAGGCATCCGCTTCATAGGTGTGGTCAATTTTTGTCACGTGTGCCGTGTCGCAGTATGGAAGCAGCTGGCGGTAAATACTTTCGCCGCCAACCACATAGACATCCCCGGTGTCATATTTCTTTACTTCTTCCAACAGTTCCTCCAGGGAATGTACCACCATGGCACCCTTTACCCGGTAATTCCTGTTTCCGGAAAGGATAATGTTAGTGCGGTTCGGCAAAGGCTGTCCCTGGGGAAAGGTCTCCAGGGTCCTGCGCCCCAACACCACCACCTTACCGGTGGTCTCCTCCCTGAAATGCCTCTGATCCCTGGGAATGCTCACAAGAAGCCTGTTCCTGCTGCCGATCGCCCAGTTATTATCCACCGCAACAATCATATTCATACTTCCGATCCTTTCGCACCTTCCGCCATGCCGCCAAGAGGGGGCAGCGCCCACCTCTTTGGGGGGCAGCGCCCACCTCTTTGGGGGGCAGCGCCCACCTCTTTGGGGGGGCAGCGCCCACCTCTTTGGGGGAACAGCGCCCACCTCTTTGGGGGGACACAAAAACCATGAATGACTTGGTGCAAGCCTGTGAAGAAGCTCTGCGTTGCAGAGCGTGAAATCGCTTAGCGAGGTCTTTTCGAACTTAGTGATTTCCTTCACACTTCACACTTTCCATTTGTCACACAGCGAGTTGATCTGGCTGGCAAACTTCGCCATATCCTTGTGTGCCATGCCGTCGCTCTTCTGCACCAGCGCCAACAGTCTCTGTGCCGCCGCCAACAGTCTCGCGTAAACGCCGGAGGCCACTGTCCTGACGGTTTTCTTGACAGGCATGGGCTCCGCCTCATACTCGAACTGATTGGAGAGAAGGTTAAATACCGTACCGCTGTAAGGCGCGTAGGCCCGCTGGCCATACTCCATTTTCAGGCACTCCGTAAACTGCATGCAGACACTGTCCTCACCGTGTACCACAAATACCTTCTTTGGCTTTTCCTTAAATCCGTTCAGCCAGTCCAGAAGTCCGTCCTTATCCGCATGGCCGCTCATGCCCACCAGCTGCCTGATCTGCGCCCTCACCTGGATCGGCTCCCCGAACAGCTTCACCTCGTCCGCTCCCTCAATGATCGCCCTGCCCAGCGTGCCCACAGCCTGATATCCCACAAACAGAATGGTGCTCTCCGGTCTCCACAGGTTATGCTTTAAATGATGTCTGATACGTCCTGCCTCGCACATGCCGGATGCAGAGATGATGACCTTGGGCGTGTCGATAAAGTTGATCTCCTTGGATTCCTCACTGGTGATGGTCAGCTTCAGACCCGCAAAGGCAATGGGATTGATGCCCTCCCTGACCAGTTCCAGCGCGTCCTCGTCGAAGCATTCATAACGGTTTTCCTGGAAGATCTGTGTGGCCTCCACCGCCAGGGGACTGTCCACGTACACAGGGAAATTCTCATGCCCCTCCACCATCCGCTCCACCTTGATCTTGCGCAGGAAGTACAGCATCTCCTGGGCGCGTCCCACGGCAAAGGAAGGAATCACCACATTGCCTCCCCTGTCGAAGGTCTCCTTTAAAATGGATGCCAGTTCCCCGATGAAGTCCGGATGCCCCGGGGAATGGAGCCGGTTTCCGTAGGTGGACTCCATGACCACATAGTCCGCTTCCTCCGTGGGAATGGGGTCTTTTAACAGGGGCTGCTCCTTGTTCCCGATATCCCCGGAAAAGACGATCTTCTTCGTCCTGCCCTCCTCTGTCAGCCACACTTCAATACTGGACGAACCAAGCAGATGCCCGATATCCGTGAAACGGATCTTTACCCCCTCACAGACCTCCACAACGCTATCGTAATGGCAGGGCACGATCCTCTTGATGATGCCGTCCGCATCCTCCATGGTATAAAGGGGCTCCGCGGCCTCCAACGATTCGCTTCTCTTCGCCTTCCGGTTCTTCCATTCCGCCTCCATGACCTGGATATGGGCACAGTCACGGAGCATGATGCTGCACAGATCCGCCGTGGCATCCGTCATGAATACCTGCCCCCTGAACCCCCTGGCATACAGCAGGGGAAGCAGACCGGAGTGATCCACATGGGCATGGGTCAGGAACACGAAATCAATCTTTGCCTCATCCACCGGAAGGGGAACATTCTCAAAGACGTTCACCCCCTGTTCCATCCCGTAATCCACCAGCATATGCCTGCCGCCCGCCTCCAGATAATGACAGCTTCCTGTTACCTCATGATCCGCACCAACAAATACAAGCTTCATAATCCATACCTCCTGTTCAATTGCCGCAAGCGGCACTTTGTTCCGCATCCGTCCCGCCGGTATCCGGATGTTGTTCCAAACGCCTTTACTTCAATGCGTTTGCGGTTTCATAGAAATGATAGTACATACCTCTTTTTTCGATCAGCTGGTCGTGGTTCCCCTCCTCCACGATCCCCTCCTCCGTCAGCACCAGGATACGGTCGGAGTTCCTGATGCTGGAAAGCCTGTGGGCTATGGTCAGGGTGGTCCTTCCCTCGGACAGCTTTGCCAGGGATCTGGCCACGGCAAACTCGCTCTCGTTATCCAGGGCGGAAGTGGCCTCGTCCAGGATGATGATGGGCGGATTCTTTAAGAACACCCTGGCAATGCTGATCCTCTGCTTCTGCCCGCCGGAAAGCTTCACGCCGCGCTCCCCCACATAGGTCTCATAGCCGTCCTTCAGCGCCGTGATAAAGTCATGGGCACCCGCCCGCTTCGCCGCCTCCACGATCTCCTCCCGGGATGCCCCGGGTCTGCCGTATGATATGTTCTCATAAATGGTTCCCGAGAAAAGGTACACATCCTGCTGCACGATACCGATACTGCTGCGCAGGCTCTTCAGCGTAAAATGCTTCACATCCTCGCCGTCCAGGGTGATCCTGCCCTTCGACACGTCATAAAACCTGGGGATCAGATTGCAGAGCGTGGTCTTCCCGCCTCCCGAAGGTCCCACGATGGCCACCTTTTCGCCTGGCCGGATCTCCAGGTTCAGGTTGCTGAACACCTGGTTATGGTCATCCGGATATTCAAAGCTGACGTCTTCAAACACAATATTCCCCTTGGGATCCTTCAGTTCCACCGCATCCGGTTCGTCAAAGATCTCGATATCCGCATCCAATATCTGCAGGAAGCGCTCAATGCCCGTGACGCCCCTCTGGAACTGCTCGGCAAATTCAATGATCCGGCGGATGGTGGCGATCAGCGTGGAGACATAGAGCATATATGCCACCAGATCGCCGGGCTCGATCAGCCCTTTGATCATAAACACCCCGCCCGCCACCAGCACCAGCAGATACATCAATCCGTCGAACATCTTCACCGCCGTCTGGAAGGCCGCCATATAGCGGTATGTCAGCTTTTTGATATCCAGGAACACACTGTTGTCCTTCTCAAACTTGGACTCCTCCACGGCCTCATTGGTAAAAGCCTTTACCACCTTGTGCCCCAGCAGGCTGTCCTCGATCCTGGCATTGAGTTCACCGATCTGGTTCCTCTGTCTGCGGAAAGCCGCCCGCTGCCGGAAATTCAGTATCATACAGACGATCAGCATCAGGGGGACACATAAGAAAATAATCACCGTCAGGAGCAGGTTGATATTCGCCAGGATGACAAAAGCGATCACCGTCTTGATCCCGGCTATGAAAAACTCCTCCGGACAATGGTGGGCGAACTCCGTCACGTCGAACAGGTCGTTGGTAATGCGCCCCATGATCTGTCCCACCTTGGTATTATTATAATAGGTATCCGACAGCTTCTGAAGATGACTGTAGGCATCCCGCCGCATATCCGTCTCGATCTTCGCCCCCATGACATGCCCCATATCCGCCATGTAATAGCTGGCAAAGCAGTCAATGATCCGCAGCCCGAAGTAGAGCAGCCCCAGGCCGACAATGGTCTTCACGGACAGTGCTGCCAGATCCCGGATCCCTTCATTTGTGATATACCGCATGATCATGGGCAGCACCAATTCGCAGACCGTGGTCAGCGCGGCACAGAACAGATCCAACGCCAGCGTTCCTTTATAATTTCCGAAATAAGGCACAAAACGCCTGAGCAATTCCTTTGTGCCATACTGCTTCGATTCCATTCCTATTTCCTCCTGCGTGCTTTATTACACATAACATTGCCACCACATACATTATACAACTTTTTCACGACCCATTCCACGAAAATCCAGAAATATTTAAACAAGCCGTACATTGCCAGCGCTGCCGCCACAACTGCCGCAAACAGAATGACATTTACCGTCAGGTTACTGTAACGCCCCAAAATCCTGGGAAGCATCAGATCCCCCATCCATTCCTGGATGCAATAGAATTCCAGGGTAAACAGCCCGAAAAAGTGAAACAGCCCGGTCAGACCCTTCCCCAAAAGCCTGAAACACTTCTTCCCATTGAGCGCAGACAGGAACCGGGGCAGCAGAAACGAAAGCGAAACGGACATGAGCAGATTCGGGACGCAGCAGTTCGACAGCGGCACAAGGATATACATGTCCTCATAAATACTCAGATAACTCAGGTACAGCCCCAGCAGGAACATGAGCGTCAAAAGCCTCCAGGTCAGTCTGTCAAAGGCTATATGCCCCTCCCTGGCAAGCCAGCCCGCAAGGATCCCGACGATAAATACAGGAATGCGGTTGGTAAGGCCGAACAGATCATAGCGCAGTCTGTCTGCCACAAGCAGAGTACCCGCCAGCCATATGATAAGCGCGCAGAGCGTAAAGCGGATCTTCCCGGAAGACTTTATGAAAAAGTGGTAATACAGTGGTGAAAAAAGGTAAAAAGTCAATATGGCAGGCACAAACCACAAGTACGCATACATGCTCTTGCTGTAAAAGTTGATGCACAATATGTTCTGCCAGAACACCGCCGGGGTCCACCCGTAGGGTCTGTAATATAGCAGGGCCACAAAGACAAACGGCAGTATGATGCGTTTCAGTCTTTTACCGTAAAATGCAAAAACATTCTTCGACTTTGCAATGGAATATACGACTCCCATGCCGGAAAGGAACAGAAAGATATCAACCCCGCAAAAACCGATTCTCTTGATAAACGTCTCGACCCATAAGGCTCTCAGATGTTCCCCGGAGATCGTCTGCCACTCATGGAGGATATAAATCCAGAGAGCGGCAAACCCCATCAGGGCGCCTCTGTAGCGGTTCAGGAGCAAAAAGCCGTCTTGGACGGATCCTTCTGCCGGATCATGGACCCGCTCCTTTCTGCCGTCAGCGGATCCCTTTTGCTTTCTCTTTTCTATTATTTTAACTGCTGCCATAATATATCACCAACCATAAACCTTCCGTAAAACAAATGCCTGCTTCGCAGTGGCTGTTTCATAAATGGTAAATCTGTCGTTTTGCCATGTCAGTTCGTACCCATTCCGCTCCATGAACTGCAGGATCATCTCACCACCGTTTGCTTCCAGTCCTCCGTCCTGCTCATTCACCAACACAACGGGGCCTTCCGAGTCATTCTCCCTGATCTGCAGTTCTTCTTCCCTGAGGGCGGCCTCCATGGTATCAGAACTGTAGGATGCCAGGTCACACCAGCAATTGAATGCCGGCAGGCCAGGCGCTGCACAAGATCCCCCCAACACGCTTCGACCTCGCCTTCCTGCAAAAGCGCCAGCACTGCCATAATGTGACAGGTGCGGCCAGGAAGAGATTATTCAGGCTTGGAAAAAGGATGTTATTACTGCCGATGGACGTCACCAGCACCACCAGTACCACCATGGCGCTGACCAGCTTTTCCTTCCCGGAAGTCTTCCCGGTCCCGATACCGATCAACCCGGTCAGGAGGCACAGCATCAGAAAAAGGATTCCCGGCTGAAGCATTGCGCTGTATTCTACGGGGCCGTTTTCCAAGAACTCAACGGTGCAGAAGCCCTTCATATAAAGCCACACCAGCACCGCAATACTGACCAGTCCCCACAGGCATCTGAGTTCCCATTGAAATGCCCTTTCCATCCCAAGCCGCCTGTGAAGCGGGTATCCCGTAACAGAATACAACAATATTCCTACCGGAAACAATACTACAGACAGAACCGCCGGATGGAACAGAAATTCCTTCCCTGCAAAAGCCGCCATCATCTGCTCCGAGGTATAGAAACATTTCATGCACAGCCATGCCATATGCCGCTGACGCAGAATACCAGCATGATATTTACACAGGTTCGTATCTTTCCCCTTCTGCTCCCTCCCAAAGGAATATAGACATACCTGGTCAGGAAGGTCGTAAGCGATATATGCCATCTCTTCCAGAAGTCCCGGATGGAGAGCGCTTTATAAGGGGAGTCAAAATTGACCGGCAGCGTAATATTCAGCATCAGCGAAGAACCCGTTGCCATATCGACGTACCCGCTGAAATCGAAATAGATTTCAAATGTATAAAACAGCATCATCAGGAACCAGTCCATGGATGTCGTCGCATCATAATTGAAGTATCCCCAGGATACCGCCCTCTCAAAAGTATCCGCCAGGATCAGCTTCTTAAACAGCCCATAGCTGAATATCTTAATGCCGCAGGCGATATTATCCCAGTCAATTTTCTTTAGGCTTCCATCATTGACCTGCGAAACAAACTCTGCCGGCTCCATGACGGGTCCCATCAGCAATTTCGGGAAATAAAGGATATACAACAGGTAATCGGACAGCCCCATGCCAGCAGCCCCTTCCTTATATACGCTTACCAGCCAGGAAATCTGCTGAAAAGTATAGAAACTGATGCCCAGGGGAATCAAAAGATTTTTCAGGGCAAAATCCGACCGGAAAAAGTGATTCATATTCTCCACAAGGAAATTATAATATTTCAGGCCAAACAATATGGCTGCATTGACGAATACAGTCACCGCCAATACCGCTTTTTGCAGTCTGCGTTTCCCCTTCACCGCCCGGATCGCTGTAGCTGCCAGATAATTGAACAAAATGCTCAGCCCCAATGCGGACAGCATCTCCCATCCCGCATAGGCATAAAAAAGAATGCCCGCGGCAATCAACAGGAGTTTCCCCATAAACACGCTGAATTTGTTAAACCAGAAATACCCTGCAATCACGACAGGCAGGAAGCAAAAAATATAACCATAAGAATTAAAACGCATTTTGTACTATATCCTCATTTCTTCTCTGTCACCCATCTGTATCTGGTTGGCCCAGGTACGCGGACAGACAGTTCTGCAACGCCTCAATCTGTTCCGCAGGACAGCGCTTTGTATCAAAAGCGTATTCCCTATCCTGCCTGCGGATGACGAACAGATGTCTGGGGCGTGTCAAAAAGCCAAAGAATTCGCACAGGCATGTCAGCGCTCCCAGCAGACACAGGGTACCGATGCTGATGGAAAACAACAGACAGCGGAGGTTCTCCTGGGCATGCTGTGCAATGTCAGCCAGAAGAAGCGCATACTCGTTTCTGTAGACGTCCGCATCGGCAAGGAGCCGGGTCAGTTCGCTTTCCTTTTCCCGCAGTTCCTGAAGTACCTTTTCCAGTTTCTCCAGCTGCGCTTTTGTCTCAGCGATCTCCTCGTCCACCGAGGTAACCAGCAATCTGCCAAAAGCTTCATTTTCCTTTAGTTCCCCAATAAATTCGGGATGTTCTCCGGCGTAGGAAGCGAGCAGGTCATGAAGGGATGGCTCCGCTCCTTTTAAGCGGATGCCCATACCTCCATAAGAAGCGTCATCAGCCTGGTAATAAGCCATTTCATAGCAGGGCAGACCGGGAGCAATCTTACCCATAAAGCTTTGGTAGGCGTCATAATAGGCCCTTTCATCAACCAGGGCGTTCCAGTCCAGGCTGAAATTCCCTGCTGACAGACCGTAATCGAACCACATTGGGGTATCCAGACCGTAATAGTCGACACCATAGAGCCAAAATTCCTCGTAATGGCTTCCTGTCCATCCGGGAACGGACATTTCCGACGGCTCCGGCACGCCGCCGTAAGCCTTGGCAAAAACGGCGCCGTCCACCGCGTATCTGGGAAGTGAGAGCACCAGCCGCATAAAATCAGCCCCGGTGATATAAATACGTCCTGTAAACAGAATGTGCTCATAGAGATCCAGGTCGTACTGTTCATCCATCAACGTCCCGGCGGAATCCAGGACGGAGGAAAACCCACCTTCCCCATCGCCGCTGTAGATCCACAGATCCGTATCCAGGAAATCATTGCCGCCATGGGCCTTCGTTGTCTCATAGTAACTGTAAAGCCATCTGTGCAGGGCTTCGTCCCCCTTGAAAGCATCCAGCAGTTCCTGCAGGTACTCCTGATATGCACGGGAAAACTCTTCCCTGTTAAAAAAAACGTCCGGGTCAAATTGATCGCTCCGGGAAACAATATCCAGTATTTCCTGTGTCTGCTGCGTCTCCAGGCCGGCCAGGTTATCTGAGAGCGCTTCAGCGGCGCTATGGTTTTCTTCCTGCCTGTCCCGGTACTGTTGAAGCTGTCTTGCACCGTCACCGTCAATGACTGCCATGATACTTTCCTGGGCTGCCAGTTCCTTCTCCCGATAGGGGGTATTCAGTACATGATACGCCCCATACCCGCAGCGGGCGGAGCAAAACGCTCCCGCGGCAAAGCACAGAAGCAGCAGCAAGGACAAAAACATCCTTCCGCCGTACTTATGGTGTTCCATGGCAACTTCCAGAATAGAGTCGAGAGGGATCAGGACAGGTTTCTTTTCTTCCTGGAATTTCTTTCTGCCGGATTTTCTGGCGTAATACTTTTTATCCAGATGCAGTACATTTCCCGCAACGGTCACGCGGCCTTTTTGCAGGACAAGATCGACAGACTTTCCAGGAACAGGCTCACACGACTCCTGCGTACCGGGGCACTCCTGCCGGGACTGATCCCGTGCGTCGGAATCCTCCTGCGGGGCCGATTCCTGATTGCCCGCCTGTTCCCGCCAGGACTGTTCCTGTACGTCGGAATCCTCCTTTGGGGCCGATTCCTGATTGCCCGCCTGTTCCCGCCAGGACTGTTCCTGTACGTCGGAATCCTCCTTTGGGGGCAGCCCTGTTATTTGCAGTTCCTGTGTTTCCAATCCAGCTACAGATTCACCTGTGTCAGCTTTCCCAGCGTTCTCCCTGACCATTGCACCAGATTCGGCCTTCCCAGCGTTCTCCCTGACCATTGCACCAGATTCGGCCTTCCCCGTATTCTCCCTGACGGGCGCACCGCAGTTGAAACAGAATCGGTCATTTTCTCGTAATTCTTTTCCGCACCGGTAACAAAACATATGGGTTTTTCCTCATACCAAAAAGTGGAAGCCGCTGATTCGGCTTCCACTAAAAACAAAAGCGCGAGACGGGGATCGAACCCGCGACCCCCTCCTTGGCAAGGAGGTGCTCCACCGCTGAGCCACTCGCGCACATGTCCGATTGTTGCGGACATATAATATCTTACTACACAGTAGAAATTTTGTCAAGGTCTTTTGCAAATAAACTTATCAATAAGGTAACAGTCAGTAACAGTCAATTAATTTATCCAACAACATCTGATAATGCTTTTGACTAATATGTCTTCCGGCTCTTTGCAAGCCATCGACACACTTTCTTACTTCATCTGCTGTCAATTCATTTTCTTTATAGGCTGCCATAAGTATACCTATTGTTCCCATTATCCCAAATCACATTTGAAAAACTGCCTGTGGTATCAGAACCTGTCCGAACAGTTTTTCAAGTAAACCTATGCGGTCTATTTTAAGAAGCGATATCAATGGTGTTGTATCCGATACAACTATCATCCTACAGTCTCCCTCTTTTTCAACTGCCTGAACGTCTCCAAGTCTAAATCAAGTTCGCCCATTGTCATATCCAAATAGGAATATCTCAACTTGTCATAAATCCTCCCTAATTTGTTCTTGTAGCTACAATTACATTTTACCAATCAACAGCCACAAAAACAGTAACGCATTAGTTTGATAAAAGAACGGTTCATCCAACCTCCAGTTGGATGAACCGTAGTAAAAATGCCGCCGTCCCTTTAGCAGTCCCTACCGGTACTCCTCCGTCACTTCCACTCCGTCCAGGCTGCACGCCCTTCCGTCCTGTAATTCCGGCCATGTCTCAAGGTATACCCGGTCATCCTTTTTCAGGGCATTGACCACCACCTCCAGCTTCTCAGGGAAGTCAAAGTACCCCAGGCTGACCGGCACCTTCTGCCCGGTATAGAAATGGTCGTTGATCTTCTTCCCGTCCAGCCGGATCTCCATGCCGTACCCCGCGTATTCCAGCCAGAGCAGCGTGTCCCTGCCGGCCATGCGGTCCTCTTTTGCGGGATAGGATACGATGATCTCATAGACCGCCCTGTCCTCCTCCCTGGAGCATTCCCGCACTTTCACCTCTGCGGTCACTTCCTCCCCCTGGAAAAGCTTTCTCTCATAGACCGTAAACCTTCCTTCCACGCCAACCTTCTCAAATCCCGCGGGAGCCTTTGCCGGTTCGGGATACAGGAGAATCCTGGTATCTGCGCCGCCGGTGACCACAAGTTCCCCGTTCTCCTCCCACACATAATTCTCGCTGAGCGCCAGGTAATCCCGGTCCAGCGTCACCTTCCACGCGTTCAGCGCCTGCGCCCTTGTCAGGTGCAGGATATCCGCCGCCTGACCGTCCTTCCAGCAATAGGAGGGCTCATAGTCCCCATAAAACACATAGGTCCCCTCCTCCCCATTCAGCCTGCAGAATGGCGTGGCCAGGGCAGACACCAGCACTTTACTGCCCATCCGCATATGATAGGGAAAGAAGCCGTAGGCTCCGCTGGCAATGTCCACCGCGGGAAATGCCACCTCCCCCGCTGCCGTCAGTCCCTTGAACACCACATTTTCATGGGCATCCATGGTTCTGCGCCTCTGGTAATTATTAAAGAACACATAGCCGTGGGTATCGTCATGCCGGCAGGAGGTACGCAGCGTATGCATATCCTCCGGCTTTACATCCTCCGGGAAGATCTCCGACTTCAAGGGCGCCAGATCCTCCCCGAAATCCCGTAGGAAGGAGGCGAGCAGCTTGATTTCCCTGTAGTTGTCGGAGATAGTGCCGTACTGGCGTATGGGCGCGTTAAAATCATAATTGATCTCCGGCAGATTGTTCAGGTATCCTGTGTCCCGGCTCTCCTGCAGGGTGGACAGCTTTCCCTCTGGATTACTGCCGCCGTGATACATATAATAACCCAGCAGCGCCACGCCGCTTGCCAGCTTTGTAGTGGACATTGCGCCGATATCCGGGCCTGTGGCCACAGGACGCCTGTGGGAAGTAACCTGCATGCCGCCCCCCAGTTCCGCCGTCAGATAGGGGAAACGGGACTCGTCAAAGGTAATGGCATCCTCCACATGATGGTCGCAGGCAATCAGGGCGTCATTCCTCACATGACTGATGATATAATTGGTATTGGCGGATAGTTCCTCCACACTCTGCTCCCAGGGCGCGTCACAATAGCCTCCCATGACGGGAATGCAGTCGCCGATCACGGCCCCGCCCCAGCCGGTGGCGGTGTAAATGGGCACCTCCAGCCCCACCTCCTTTGCCAGTGCCATCAGGGCGCGCATATGAGCCTCGCCCTTTTCTCCCCGGAAACCGCCCACATGACCGTACTCGTTCTCCAGCTGCATGGCCATCACAGGTCCGCCGTCCTTCAGCATCAGACCCTGGACCTGCTCAGAAACCTTGCTCCAATAGCGCCGTACATACGCCATATAGGTCTCGTCATTGCTGCGCAGTTCGACACCCTCCTCTCCCTTTTTCACCACCCAGTCAGGGAAACCGCCGTTGCGCACTTCCCCGTGTACCCAGGGACCCAGGCGCAGGCATACCAGCAGCCCCACCTTCCCGCAGAGTTCCACAAACCTCCGCACATTGCGGCAGCCGGAAAAGTCAAAGATTCCCTCCTCCTCTTCATGATGGATCCAGATCATGTAGGTGGAAACAATGTTCACTCCCCCCGCCTTCATCTTTCGAAGGGATTCCTCCCATAATTCCTCCCGGTATCTGGTAAAATGCATCTCTCCCATGACAGGGAACCATGCCCTGCCGTCTCTCGTCAGATAATCGCTGTTATAAGTATATTGCGTCATTTTCCGCCCTGCCTTTCCCTCTGTCTGACCTTCACCATTTTTCTAATCCCTGTCCTTCACAGCCATGATATACTGGCAGTCAAAAAGATTGACCGCTCAGTATATCATGATGCGCATTTTTTTCTTTGCCAGCGCCGCTTAAAAATCGGGCGCGGAAACACCGCATGGAACCCCTTCTAAGCAGTCACCTAACCTCTGTCAGATTTCCCTGATCACCCTGAAATTCCCCATGGTGACATAAATCGCCGGCGATACGATCCGGATCCCCACCTTCAGTTCACCCGCCTCACAGTGCATATTCCGTATCTCGTAGATCTCCCTTGAATGCTCCGCCGGGTGAATCGTCTTTTCCCTGACACTGCCGTTATTCTCTGCAAAAAGCCTCACATCCACCCCCGTGGTATCCACGCCGGTGATCTCCACGGAAACACCATACTCGCCCGCCTGACCTATGTCCACACAGTTACTGACGGCAAAGCGGAAATTCTTCACCGCCTGTACCTTCAGGCTGCCCAGATCCGGCAGGACAGAGAGAACCGTGCCGTCTTCCCGCTCCTCAATATGCCAGTGTTCCATTCCTTCAACGCCTTCCGAAAAATCGCCGTTCTGCAGCAGGTTATCCCCTTCCATGCCGCCTCCGGACAGACTGCTTCCGGCGCAGGCCAGCTTTTCCTCCAGCTCCTTCCAGCCCTCCGGCTCCCGTTCCATCTCTTCCCTTGTCTGTAAGAAAGCCTCCATTCCCTCCATGGCGCATCCATTCTCATCCAGCAGCCCCATATTCTCATCCCAGCCGCCTCTTTCCGGTACCGGTACACAGACTGGCTCCCAGTAATAAATACCCTTCCCCATATGATTGGGGAGTTCCGCCACAAGGTGCATGACATACTCCAGCACCCTTCTCTGTCCGGACGGTGTGGCCTCCATACAGCCGATCCGTATCTGGTCGTCATCAATGAAACCCTTTTCGCTCTTTCTCCAGGCATACGCCGTCTCCACAATGAGAATGGGTTTCCCGTAGTCCTCTGCCAGCCTGTGCATGGAGTCCCGCAGATCCAGGTATGTGCCGTGCCAGAAAGGATAATAGGACAGACCGATCAGGTCAAAGTCCTCCAGTCCCTCCGCGAAGGCCTTCTCAAACCACTCGTGGAGCCAGGCATACCTTCCCCCCTGGTCCAGGTGGATCATGACCTGCATCCGATCCGGACCCGCCACCTCCCTTGCGCCCCTGATACCCGCGTTGACCAGCTTCACCATCCCCGCATAATCTGGAACCTCCCCCTCGGGGAATAACAGGCCGCTGCGGATCTCATTGCCGATCTGTACCATATCGGGCAGCAGCCCTTCCTCCTGAAATCTCAGCAGCGTATCCCTGGTGAAGGAATACACCGCCTCCTCCAGTCCTGAAAAGCTCAAGTCCTCCCATGCCTTGGGCTTTCTCTGATTTGCGGGATCCGCCCAGAAGTCGGAATAATGGAAATCAAGCAAGATCGGAAAGAGCACACGTCTGAACTCCAGTCACAGTTCAG
>CANDMD010000041.1 GCA_947385725.1 uncultured Lachnospiraceae bacterium
AAGGCTGGAAAAATAATCTGCTGTTTGCGTCTCCCTCAATTCGCCGTCCAACACTATATATAGTCCGCGATATATATAACTCATGATATATATAATTTACAATACATAAGTCAGAATTTATTGTGCTGTAGCTGGTTAAACGTATATGGCTGGCGTTATGTGGTCAGGTCGCTCGGAAATGATAACTGTTATGCTGTATAAATGATAAATGGGAGGGGATGGATATGCCTGCGAAAGCAAAAGTCACAAAAGAAATGATTGCAGATGCAGCCTTTGAAATTGCAAGAGAGATGGGAGCAGAAAATATAAACGCCCGGACAGTTTCCCAAAAACTCGGCTGTTCAACGCAGCCCATTTTTTATCATTTTGATGGAATTGAAGATGTCCGGATTGCAGCCCATAAAAAGGGAAGCGCATTTCATCTCAACTATGTGACAAATTTGAGCGGCAAATATGAACGCCCCATGTTGGAAATGGGCATGATATGTTTTTTGATTGACAATGTATACTATGTGTAGTATTGTCGTAGAGAAATGAAAGAAGGTCATCTTATGGCAACGACTATACCAATACAAATCAGAATAGATGAAAATACAAAGAAACAGGCTGTAGAATTGCGAGACCCAAATGTTAAGGGGTATACCGATATTGACGAATTGTTTGAGGAATGAAATTCATGAAGTATACGATAAAGCAGGCATATGTCATTTCCCTGTTTATGCTGATTTGTGTTACAACTATGTGCGGGTGTGGGCAAAAGAAAGAATTATCTTTTGAGACATCCTATATCATTGAGACGGATCTGGACCCGGAGATGCGGCGCATGACGTATACGGAGACGGCAGAGGTCATAAATACGGGTTCCGACAGTACGAAAACGTTGTATTTCCATATTTATGGAAATAAGTTTAAGGGGCTGCGGCAGGTGGAGGACGGGGATATTGCGGTTCTGTCTGTGCAGGATCAAAACGGAAATGAACTGCAATACCAGAGGGAGCAGGAAGGCGTGCTGTATTGCGTGGAACTGGGGCAGGCATTGGAGCCGGGGCAGTCCGTGGAACTCACCTTTGCCTGTGAGGTATTGATTCCCGATCTGGAGAGTATGTATGGCGTGTCACGGGACGGCGATGTGCAGCTGCCCATGTTCTCGCTACAGTTGGCCATGTACGATCAAGGAGGCTGGGATATTGCTCCCCTGCCGGAGAACGGCGACGGACGCTATGGGGCCGCAGCTGACTATAACCTGACCATCCGTGTGCCGGAAGCGTATCTTCTGGCCTGTAATGGGGATGAACTTTCCAGACAGACCAGCGATGGCATCACCACATACACTTACAGGGCAGAGAAACGGCGGGATATTGTAGTTTTTGCCTGCGAGGACTATGTGCTTTTAGAGCAAAAACCGGGAGCCCTGGCTGGACGAAGGCTTTTCGGATTTTGCCACCGGGTTGTGCCTGGATGCGGATGGGAAAGAGGATTATCCTTTTTGGGAGTTAAAGGAAATCTCCAGTAATGCCGCAGCGGGCGAAAAGGTAAATGTTCCCTGTGACAAGGCATCTGCCTATCAGCAAATCGTTTAAGACCGGGGCGCTGTGTTTTTGAAAACCTTGATGGACGCCGTAGGACAGGAGAAATATCTCTCTGTTTTGTCAGATTATTGCCAGAAGTATTGGTATGGCATTGCGACGACGGAGGATTTTTTGGAAATACTTCAGGAGGGCACGGATGCGGATCTATCGGATATTGTGGCGGAGTTCGTAAAATGAAATGTGGCATTCCGACGAGATGTGTTTAGACACATTTTATCGGACTGGGGGCATTGCATTGGAGATTAAAAGAGATGCTTACCTGGATCAGTTCATTCACAAACACCGGGGCTTGGAGGCTGTGTCATGACGGAAAAACAGGAAAAGGGAATGCGGAAGCATTATATTGACAATCTGCGGAATTTCACGATCCTACTGCTATTTCCGGTACATACATTTATGATATGGAATGATTTTGGCTCCCGCTTTTATATCTGGCAGGGGGAAAACAAAGTATTAAGTACATTGATTGTCCTGGTGAATCCCTGGTTCATGCCGCTGCTTTTTGTCCTGGCTGGAATGAGTGCGCGGTATGCGCTGGAGAAAAGAACCTGTAAGGAATTTGTCACACTGCGGGTCAGGAAGCTGTTCATCCCATTTGTCGGCGGAATGTTGTTCCTTGTGCCATTCCAGGCGCTATATGCAAGAAAGTTTTTTGATGGTTACGAGGGAAGCCTTCCGGATCACTGGAAATATTTTTTGACGCATCTCACGGATTTCAGCGGCTATGACGGGGCGTTCACCCCGGGGCATCTGTGGTTCATCCTGTTTCTGTTTCTGATTTCCATGATTACCCTGCCCCTGTTTCATTTCCTGCCTTATGGGAAGACGGCGGACAGGGCAGGGAAGATGCCGGCAGCCGTGGTACTGCTTTTGGTGATTCCCATATGGCTGATGTACTATCTGGGGAATTTTGGCGGATTCAGCATAGGAAAAAATCTGGCCCTCTATCTGGCGGGGTATTATGTGCTGAGCAATGACCTGGTCATGGAAAAGCTGGAAAGGAACATAGGATGGCTGGCGGCATTATGCGGGATCGGGACAATTGCATCGGTGGTCCTGTATTACCGCTTTTCTTATTATGGCGATCTGTGGGTGAATTTTATTGGATGGCTCTCTATTTTGGTCCTGCTTGTGGCGGCAAAAAGATTTTTAAATCAGAGGACAGCCTTAACCGGATATTTTAACCAGGCATCCTATCCGGTCTATATCCTGCACCAGTCCATACTGGTGGCACTGGCGTATTATGTCGTGGGGATCAGCGGCGTCCTGGCAGTACAGGTATCCTGTATCTGCATTGGCAGCTTCCTGGCGACGATGCTGGCGTATCACCTGATCAGGCTGATTCCGGTGGTCAGGGGGCTGGTTGGAATAAAATGAATTTTCCAAAACTACGTGTTTTTCATGGTCTATTTTATCTGTTTCCGTATGGCTTCTGTTAGGAACTGCCCATTAATTACTTGTATATTTGGCTTGTCTAAATCCGCACAGTCTGGGTCATCTGCACAAGTTATTTTAGGACAGTTCCTTACCGTCAACCATTTCCACTGAAAAATCTTTTTTTTACCTTATAGGAAATTCCGTCCTGGCCGGGGAAGAATGCGAAGCATTCTTCGAATTGCCTCGCAGAGGCAATTTTTTACCTTATAGGAAACTGCGTCGTCAGACGCATGCATTCACAAGTTCGCTGTGCGAACTTGCAAGCGTCACGAAGGGACGCTTTTTTACAACCAGGGCAACAAAATCCGTACTTAGTATAGTGGAGGCTGTTGCAAAATGAAGAAGTAGAGGAGGTGAATATACATCATGGATGATGAGGCAATTGTAGGTCTTTACTGGGAAAGAGATGAAAGGGCGATTGCAGAGACATCTTCAAAATATGGCGGACTTCTGAATCATATTGCAAACAATATTCTTTCGAACCGCCAGGACAGGGAAGAATGCATCAATGATACTTACCTTGCAGTCTGGAACGCAATCCCGGATAAGCATCCAGACAGGTTCTCTGCATTTCTGTGCAGGATTGTCAGGAATCTGGCTTTGAAAAAATATGAATATATTTCTGCTGCAAAGAGAAATCCGGCCATCGCCACATCATTGGATGAATTAGGCGACTGCGTGTCCGGGACAGACAGCATAGAGTCGGAAATTGAAAAAAGGCACATTGAAAATACAATCAATAAGTACCTCTGGCGGTTAGCGGAAGAAAAACGGAATGTATTCATACGGCGGTACTGGTATTTTGATTCCATTGAAACGATCTGTAAATACACAGGCTTCAGCCAGAGCAAGGTAAAATCCATGCTGTATGAAATGCGCCGTAAGTTAAAACAATATTTAGAAAGTGAGGGTATCGAGGTATGAACAGAAAACAGCTTTCCGAACATATTGGGAACATGGATGACCGGCTTGTTGAACAGGCGGAGAAAATCCCGAATTACAAACAACTGCATCACCGCCAGACAATCAGACGCTTCCTTGCCGCAGCCGCAGCTTTTGTGCTTATGGCTTGCAGCTTTAGCGCAGGCGCGTTTGCATTTTCCCGTGAAACAGTGGTTGAAGTACCCGTGGAGCAGGAAACGATAAAGCTGGAAGAAATCAATCTCACGCTGATCCTTCCCGATGACTGGAAGGGAAAATATTCCGTGGAAGCGAATGGTCAGAATTATATTGTCTATCACACACAGATCAGGGAAGACGTCAGTGCAGGCCTGGACCCATTTGACGGCGGGGTTCTGTTTTCTATTGTATGCCACGGGGAATCCATGACGCCGGAACAATTTGTGGAAAAAGGATATGATTTTGTCGGATACCGCTATCTGTTTTCCACCAGTGGCAAAACGTATGTCCTTTATTATCCGAGTGATGTGCAGTGGAATCCTGAAAATCCGGAACAGGAAGCGGAATACCTGGGAATGGGGAGAGAAATAGAGGATATTCAGTTTGTGATTGACAATATCCTTGCGGAATGAAAATGTTTCCACCTGTGCGGTGGCAATGTCTTAAATCCTGAAATTCAGTACCACGATTATATGGAGGTCAAAAATGAGAAACACAAAACAGAGACTATGGAAAAATATTTTGGTTATTGGCATCCTGTCTGCAATATTGTTTTCCGGGTGCGGCAAAGAAAATGTGCCAAAGGAAGAATCGCTTATGGACAGCGGCAGTGAAAGCACAGTGGCAGAAAAGGACGGCGTGCCGGAAGAAGGTAATGCGGAAGCCGAAAATCCGTCAGAAGATACTGCGCCCAGTGAAAAGGTCATGAATCAGGCTATAAGCGAATGGAAAGAAATGTACGCTTCGTTTTATGAGTATCGGGATTGTTTTGCGGTTCTTTTGGAACGCACAGAAAAGAATGGAACGGTGGATGAAATGTTTACACTGGATATCACATATATGTCCGGGCAGCCGGGAAGTGATGAGCCGGAACATTTCATTGCAGATATGAAAGCAAGCTATCCGGCTGATCATCCGGAGGATATTACTTTATGGATGGATAACAGCGGCGGGGCCATGACAGATTTTGTGCTGTTTAAAGAGTGTGGTCCCGGTTGACAGGGAATATCCCGCTGTGTACCATATTTTGAAGTGTCTGCCCTCCAAATAATAGCTGCCCGTCATTTCTCAGGGAAGCACGGGCTTCCTTCTCCGCCTTATTCCTGATCCGCAGTTCCGCGAAAAAAGTCTTTAGCATTTCGCTGCATTCCTGCTCCAGTATGCCTCTGGTAACGGCAACCTGGTGGTTGAATTCCGGCATTTCCAGTACATTTAGAATCGAGCCTGCGCAGCCTGCCTTAGGATTCATGCAGCCGATCACAGTCTCGGGGATCCGTGCCTGGACGATGGCTCCGGCGCACATCTGGCAGGGCTCCAGGGTGACGTACAGAGTACATTCCTCCAGCCGCCAGTCGCCGATTGCCTTGCTGGCTTTCCTGATGGCGGTGATCTCCGCATGGGAGAGTGTATTTTTGTCCGTATTGCGGCGGTTGTAACCACGGCCGATGATCTTTCCCTGATGGACAATGACGCAGCCGATGGGCACTTCACCCAGGGCGTACGCTTTCCTGGCCTGCTTCAGCGCTTCCTTCATGTATTTTTCCTGAATATTCTTAATGACTGCCATAATGTCTCCGTTCAATCCCACCAGAAATACCAGTACCGGCATTTTTTCAGGTAGCTTGTATCGATTAATTGACTCTCCCAGGTATCCGGTGCAAAAGCGTTGTGTTCAAAAGCCAGTGCCTCCAGTTCCGCTTTGGTGCGTCCCCGGCCTGCCGGAATGTCCATATAAAACTCCACCTCGTCGCCGCTGACTGCCGCCGGGACGGCTCCAAAGCGTTCATACCAGCTTTTGGCTACCGCCATCATCTCCAACGGCCCGGGAGCGCAGTTCCAATTGCCCATGGGCAGCCAGGCGAAAACCTCCCACGGATTCTGCACGGGAATCTTTGCCAGCATGACCTGCTTGGTGGGCGGGTTTTCACTGAATTCATTGGTGCCGGAACCGAACAGGGACCAGAATACATTGTGCAGGATTTTCTCCGCCTCCATAATGCCGAATTCTTTCACTTCTTCGTACAGGTTCATGTCCCCGGCAGCTTTCTTCAATATTTCGTTTGCGTCAGGCAAGGGCGTTTCCAGCAGATTTTTCCGGTAAGCCGCCACCCGCTCCGGTGAGAACTGTCTGATATCCTCCGATTCCGGATCCGCGTTGGCGACCAGCATCTCCATCAGGTGCTCCGTCCCGCTCACGGAAATAAAGACCGGCACAAACCCATGGGTTTTTCCTGTTTTCCACGCCCGTTTATAGGCTTCCATATGTTTATGCGGATCCGGCTGCGGTGTAAAGAGCCGAAAGGGACAACCCAGGTAACGCTTGAACAGTTCCACAAGTTCCGGTTCCCTGCGGGGCCATCCCATGCCTTCCTCACATTTTACCAGAAGGGAATCCAATTCAGGAAAAGATACATTAAAGTCATATACATGATTCAGTCTGTACCAGGCGTAGGCGTACCGCCCTTCTTCCAACAGGTGTTTCCCTGCGGAAAGTTCCTGTGCCGCCGTTTTTTGTAAAGCCTCTTTCTGCCTTCTCTTTGCGGAATCCTCCAACGCTTTTCCCTCCCCCTGCCGTCCGGCATGTTGTTTCGTAGATCAAATAGGAATATCTACCCCAATCGCTGGTCTGCTTCTGCCTTGGTTTATTCATGGACTTATTATACATCTTTCCGGCGGTTTAGGAAATAAATTCTTACAGCAAAATAGAAGTTGCAGAAATTTCCTTTGCGTGATATTCTACACAATATAGGGAATTATAGGAAAAGAAAAGGTCGTCCGCGACAGTGGGCAGACCAGGTTTCTGGACGGTTGTGGAAAAGGTATGAACAGAATTGAAATCAGGAGGCATCATATGGATCTGGAAAAACGTTTAACGGATTTAGTCGAAAAAATGTATGGGAAGACCATCAGGGAATGCAGCGACGGTCAGCTGTACAACTGCGTATTACAGCTGACAAAGGAGGAGATGGAGGATAAGCCTGTGATCTCCGGCAGCAAGAAAGTATATTATATTTCCATGGAGTTCCTGATCGGAAAATTATTGTCCAACAATCTGATCAACCTGCAACTCTATGATGAACTGGGGCAGGTACTGGAAAAGAATGGAAAAAAACTGTCTGACATTGAGGAGGCGGAACCGGAACCCTCCCTGGGCAACGGCGGGCTGGGACGTCTGGCGGCCTGTTTCCTGGATTCCATTGCCACACTGGGGCTGCCCGGCGACGGCATCGGCCTGAATTATCATTACGGCCTGTTTAAGCAGGTGTTCCGCGACAGATTACAGAGAGCGGAGAAGAATGACTGGATTGAAAAAAACTCCTGGCTGA
Source organism: uncultured Lachnospiraceae bacterium (assembly GCA_947385725.1). Classification (GTDB taxonomy): domain Bacteria; phylum Bacillota; class Clostridia; order Lachnospirales; family Lachnospiraceae; genus Acetatifactor. Next base: position 7,472 of record CANDMD010000041.1, read on the forward strand.
ATCAGACAGGAACTTCCTTTACCGTGGCCTTCGGCGACCGCAAGGTGACTTCTGTCCTCTATGATATAGATGTGATCGGCTATGACAATGGCCGCAATAAACTGCATCTGTTCGATATAGAATCTGTGGATGAGGAACTGGTAAAGGAGGGCATTGACTTTGACAAGACCGCCATTGAAAAGAACCTGACCCTTTTCCTGTATCCGGATGATTCTGACGAAGAGGGCAATCTGCTGCGCATCTACCAGGAATATTTCATGGTAAGCAACGGCGCCCAGCTGATCATTCAGGAATTAAAGGAGAAAGGTTGTGACCTGTACCGCATGGACGAGTATGTGGCGGTTCAGATCAACGACACTCATCCTACCCTGGTGATCCCGGAACTGATCCGGCTTCTCACATGGGAGGAGGGCTTCACCATGGAGGACGCGGTGCAGGTGGTAAGTAAGACCTGTGCCTACACCAACCATACCATTCTGGCGGAGGCGCTGGAGAAGTGGCCTCTGGAATATATTGAGAAAGTGGTGCCTCAGCTGGTGCCCATCATCAAGGAACTCAGCGCCCGGGTGGCGAAGAAATACAAGGAGCCCAAAGTACAGATCATTGATAAAGACAAGATAGTGCACATGGCGCACATTGATATCCATTACGGCTACAGTGTAAACGGCGTGGCTGCCATCCACACGGATATCCTGAAGGAAACGGAACTGAACCATTTTTATAAGCTGTACCCTGAGAAGTTCAACAATAAGACCAACGGCATTACCTTCCGCCGCTGGCTGCTGTCCTGCAACAGGGAACTGGCGGAACTTCTGACGGATACCATAGGGGACGGTTATAAAAAGGACGCAAAGGAACTGGAAAAGCTGTTGGCAAAGGCGGATGACACGGCTGTCCTGGACGCCATTGAAGGGATTAAGCAGCAGAAGAAGGCGGCGCTGGCGGTTTACCTGAAAGAAAAGGAAGGCATTGAGGTAGACAGCAATTCCATCTTTGACATCCAGGTCAAGCGTCTGCATGAATATAAGCGCCAGCAGATGAATGCGCTGTATATCATTCATAAATACCTGGAGATCAAGGGCGGCAAAAAGCCGGTAAGACCCATGACCTTTATCTTCGGTGCAAAGGCTGCCCCCGCTTACGTGATCGCCCAGGATATCATCCACCTGATCCTGGTGCTGTCTGAAATTGTGAATAAGGATCCTGAGGTAAGCCCTTACATGAAAGTGGTCATGGTGGAGAACTACAATGTGAGTTACGCGGAGAAGCTGATTCCTGCCTGTGATATCTCGGAACAGATTTCCCTGGCTTCCAAGGAGGCATCCGGCACCGGCAACATGAAGTTCATGCTCAACGGGGCCGTCACCCTGGGCACCAGCGACGGTGCCAATGTGGAGATTCATGAACTGGTGGGGGACGACAATATCTATATCTTCGGGGAAAAGAGCGACACCGTGATCGCCCACTATGCGAAAGCGGATTATGTGTCTAAGGATTATTATGAGAAGAGCCCGGTGATTCAGGAGGCCGTAGACTTTATCACGGGTTCCCAGGCCATGGCGGTGGGGCATAAGGAGAATCTGGAGCGCCTTCATAAGGAACTGCTGAACAAGGACTGGTTCATGACGCTGTTGGATCTTGAGGATTATATTAAGGTGAAGGATCAGGCTTTTGCGGATTATGAGGATCGCACTGCATGGAAGAAGAAAATGCTGGTCAATATTGCAAAGGCGGGCTTCTTCTCTTCCGACCGTACCATTGAAGAATATAACAGGGATATCTGGAAGCTAAAGTAAGAACTGGGAAACGGAGTTTCACTATGAGAAAGAGTGGTGTGCTGCTGCCGGTGGCGAGCCTGCCGTCAGAATATGGGATCGGCTGCTTTTCAAAAGAAGCGTATCGGTTTATAGATTTATTGAAGGAGGCGGGACAGGCCTGCTGGCAGATTCTGCCGCTGGGTCCTACCAGCTACGGGGACTCGCCCTATCAGTCTTTTTCCACTTTTGCGGGCAACCCCTATTTTATAGATCCCGGGGATCTGATCGAGAGGGGCTGGATCACCAAGGAGGAGTGCGATGGTTATGATTTTGGCGAAGACGTAGAATGCATAGACTATGCCAAAATCTATGAGAACCGTTTTAAGCTGCTCAGGACCGCATGGAAGAACAGCCACATTTCAGAGGAAAGGGGCTTTCGGAAATTTCTGAAAGAGAACCGTTTCTGGCTGGAGGATTATTCCCTCTACATGGCGGTAAAGGTTTCCTTTGACAGCGTCAGCTGGATCGAGTGGGATAAGGATATCAGGCTCCGCAGGCCGGAAGCACTGAAAGAATACAATGATAAATTTGCGGCGGAAAAGGAATTTTACCAGTTCCAGCAGTATCTGTTCCAGGTGCAGTGGAAAAAGCTGAAAGCTTATGCGAACAAAAGGGGAATCCAGATTATAGGAGATATTCCCATTTATGTGGCTTTTGACAGTTCCGACGCGTGGGCGAATCCTGAACTGTTCCAGTTTGATGAAGACTGCAGACCGGTTGCCGTGGCGGGCTGCCCTCCTGATGCCTTTTCGGCCACGGGGCAGCTGTGGGGCAATCCGCTGTATGACTGGAAGTATCATAAGAAGACAGATTTTGAATGGTGGCTGAAGCGCCTGGAGTTCTGCTACCGCCTGTACGATGTGGTGCGTATCGACCATTTCCGGGCATTTGACGCGTACTATGCGATCCCCGCGGGAGCGGAGACCGCGGAAAATGGCAAATGGAAACCGGGACCGGGGTATGCGCTGTTTGGGGCCATGAAAAAGAAACTGGGAGAGAGAGCGGTGATCGCGGAGGATCTTGGATTCCTCACCCCGTCCGTGCTGAAGCTGGTAAAGAAGACCGGCTATCCCGGCATGAAGGTATTGCAGTTTGCCTTTGATTCCAGGGAGGAGAGCGACTATCTCCCCCATAATTATGAGCATAACAGCGTAGTCTACACAGGCACCCATGATAATGACACGACCCTGGGCTGGTATCGGCTGCTGGAAAAGTCGGATAAGGCATTCTGTGACCGATACCTGCATCTGGAAAACCGTAAGGAAAAGGATCTCAAATGGGAATTTATCAGGGCAGCATTTGCCAGCGTGGCGGATCTGGCGGTGATCCCCATGCAGGATTACCTGGGTCTTGGCTCTGAGGCGCGCATTAACACCCCGTCCACCCTGGGCGGCAACTGGCAGTGGCGCATGAAGAGGGATTCTTTTACGAAGGAACTGGCGAAAGAAATGCGGTACATGACAGAACTTTACGGGAGGCTGCCAAAGGAAAAAGTTTGAAAGTAAACTTCCAAATATTGAATTGATGCCCGCCAAAACGGGCAAGAGGTATAGAAATGACAAAGCTGTTGTGAGAAGACACAGAATAAGAGGCATCATGAAAATACACGGATTACAAAAAACCACATTATTGGATTATCCGGGACACGTTGCAGCCACCGTTTTTACGGGAGGCTGCAATTTTCGCTGTCCCTTCTGCCAGAACGGTTCCCTGGTGCTGGCGCCGGAAAGCCAGCCGCTCATTCCCGTGGAAGAGGTGCTGGCTCATTTGAGGAAGCGCCGGGGGATCTTGGAGGGCGTGTGCATTACCGGAGGGGAACCCACCCTTGAGGGGGATTTGAGGGAATTTATCCTGCAATGCAGGGAACTGGGATATCTGGTGAAGCTTGACACCAACGGTTACAGGCCGGAGGTGCTGGGGCAGCTTTTGCAGGAGGGAATCCTGGATTATGTGGCGATGGACATTAAGGCCTCTCCGGAAAACTACGGCAGGGCCGCAGATTGTCCGAACTGTGACGTGGAAAGGATCGGGGAGAGCATCCGGCTGCTGCGCGCGGGAGGCATTCCCTATGAACTGCGCACCACTGTGGTGAAGGGAATCCATACGGTGGAAGAGTTTGAGGAGATCGGCAGGTGGCTGGCAGGCAGCCCCGCATACTATCTGCAGGCTTACCGGGACGGCGGGGATATCCTTGGGGCGGAACATCAGGCACAGGGAACTGCCATTTCCGGGCGGATGGAAGCATTTACAAAACAGGAAATGGAAGAAATGGCAGCCCTGGCAAGAAAATACATGGACAAAGTGGCGCTTCGCGGTGTAGAATAGATACATTGCGCGCTCTGGGGAGAAAATCCGGCTTTGTGCGCATGCAGAAATTTGTCAGTAATGGACAGGTCATAGCATGGCCTGCGTGTGATCGGGAGATATCAGAAAGGCTGCATAAAATGAGTATTGGTAAAAAACTGTTTGGAGATAAGGCGTTTTATAAAATGGTCCTGGGTGTGGCGGTGCCCATGATGATCCAGAATGGCATCACTAACTTTGTGGGTCTGCTGGACAATATTATGGTAGGACGTGTGGGAACGGAGCAGATGTCCGGCATCGCCATTGTCAACCAGCTGCTGCTGGTGTTTAATCTTGCCGTCTTTGGCGCGATCTCCGGCGTCGGCATTTTCGGCGCGCAGTTTTACGGCTGTAAGAATCACAAGGGTGTACAGCACAGCTTCCGGTTCAAGATCTATGCATGCCTGCTGATCGTGCTGGCAGGGATCTTGATCTTTCTGGCAGGAGGGGAGCGGCTGATCCTGCTCTACCTGCACGGTGAGGGAAATGATGCCGCGCTGCAGGCGACGCTGGGATATGGAAAGGAATATCTGCTGGTGATGCTGTTCGGGCTTCTGCCCTTTGGGGTGGAACAGATTTACACAAGTACCCTGAGAGAGTGCGGGGAGACGAAAGTGCCCATGGCAGCGGGCGTGGCGGCAGTCTGTGTCAACCTGGCGCTGAATTATCTGCTGATCTTCGGAAAACTGGGAATGCCCAGGCTGGGTGTGGTGGGCGCAGCCATCGCCACGGTGGTTTCCCGATATGTGCAGGCGGCAATCGTTGTCGTTTGGACCCATAAGCATACCGGGCGCATGCCTTTTATTGTGGGCGCTTACAGGGAATTCAAGGTTCCCGGTCAGCTGACTGCCAACATTTTTAGGAAGGGTCTTCCCCTGATGATCAACGAAATCCTTTGGGCGGCAGGTATGGCGTCCCTGACACAGTGTTATTCTATGCGTGGACTTGAGGCTGTGGCGGCGCTGAATATCTCCACCACCATCTCCAACCTGTTCAGCGTGATCTATATGGCAATGGGAAGCGCCATTTCCATTATCGTAGGACAGCTTCTGGGAGCGGGCGAGATGGAGAAGGCAAAGGACACGGATACGAAGCTGATCGCCTTTTCAGTCTTCTCCTGTGTTGTGATCGGCGGAGTATTGATCCTGATCGCACCGCTGTTCCCGCAAATGTACAATACTTCGGATTCCGTGAAAACGCTGGCATCGGCGCTGCTGCGGGTAGCCGCGGGGTGTATGCCCCTTGCCGCATTTATGCATGCATCCTATTTTACGCTGCGCTCCGGGGGAAAGACCATTGTGACATTTCTGTTTGACAGTGTATTCCTGTGGTGTGTCAGCCTTCCTGTGGCATATGTGCTGAGCCGCTTCACGGGACTGCCCATCATTCCGCTGTATCTGTGCTGCCAGCTGCTGGATATCATCAAATGCGTGATCGGCTTTATCCTGGTGAAAAAAGGCGTCTGGCTGAACAATATTGTGGGCTGAACAGAAAAACAAAAACTTTACACTCTGGTCAGAGATTGTTATAATAAAAATGCCAGATGCACGACTGGCATTCAGAGAAAGCAGGTGATCCTATGACGGAAGGCGAAGTGTTGAAACTATCTGTGGAAGAGTATTCAAGGCTACAGGGCTATATGCTTCTGGTAGATAAAGAGTCAGAGGCATATAAGGCAATGAAAATCCGTTATACTGAATTGAAAGTTATCCTGACGGCATCCGGTGTAAATCTCACAGAACTTGACAGGATTAAGGAGTAGTGCTTTCGGGGATGCTTTTTCCTGCCAGCACCGGTCCCGTAGAGCCTCTGACGATCAGCGGGGCGCGCAGCAGGATGGAGCCTATGGTCACCTGGTTGAGCAGGCAGGACAGGGCATAGAAGCCGCACTTGCCCAGGGCGGTACGATCCTGCCGGACAGTGGTCAGGGACGGCGTCACGTAGGAGGCCATGGGCAGGTCGTCAAAGCCTATGATGCTGAGATCCTCAGGGATCCGTATCCCCCTGTCCTTGCATTCCGTGATGGCGGAGATGGCCCGCACGTCATGGGAAAAGAGAATGGCTGTGATCCCCTCCCCGATCAGCTTGGGAATGTACTTTCTGGTAGATTCCGCCACGTAATATCCCAGGCCGATGTAGTCCTCGTTAATCTCCAGGCCATATTTACTCAGTGCGTTGATATAGGCGTGATACCTGGCTTTCAGGATGTAGGAATCCAGAGGGCCGGAGATCAGGCCTATTTTTTTATGCCCCAATTTGAGCAGATGTTTTACGGCGAGCTCAAAGCCTTCCTGGCTGTCGCAGCCCACGGAGGCAATATTGGGATTGTTTTTCACATAATTGTCATACAGGACAGTGGGCACGCCGGAAACGTTCAGCTCCTGCATCCAGGGATCCAGGAGGGACATCCCCAGGATAAAGGAGGCACAGTATCCGCCCTGCATCATGAATACGTCATAAGGTGTCATTTTCTGGAAATCAATATTGATGGGTATGATATCCACCGTCCAGCCCTCGGGTTCCGCCATCTGTTTAAAGCCCAGGACGATATCATGGCCGAACTGGTTCGGTGTGTTGTAATCCATATTTTCTATCAGAATACACAGTTTCTTTTCTTTCTTTTGCAGACGTTTGTTGATATATCCCAGTTCCACTGCTGTTTCCAGTATTTTCTTCCGTGTTTCGGCGCTGACGTCATTTGCATTGTTCAGGCCCTTGGACACTGTGCTTTTGGATATTCCCAGTTTTGCTGCAATATCGTTGATGGTAGCCATAGCCGGACTCCTTAGGCAGTCATTTTTGGACAATCCTTAAATTTTTGTTAAATTTTACAAAAGAATTTTAAGGGTTAATGTAATTATATCAGGATAAAATATAGAAAACAAGGATTGCAGCGAAACTTCTTCTTTCCCATGGGCAATGGATCGAAACAGTTCAGACAGGGAATTGGACTGGAACAATGGATCAAGACAGAAGGAAACAGTTAAGTGAGCCTGACAGGGGACACACAGGTAAAACAGGCGCTGGTTTATAGTCTTATCAGCTGGAAAAAGATTTGTGGCAAAACCCGTTCAAAAAGGTTTGAGACGAAACCAGTTCGAAAAGGTTTCGCGAAACTGTTTCGACAAAATTTCGAAACAATATACAAATTGCACAAATAGTTAATAAAAATTGACAATATAGAGAAAAAGTGCATAAAAATAAGATTGATATTGTAAAAAACTTATGCTACTATAATTTCACAACGAAACTTACCAAAACCTAAAGGAGGTAACTTTATGAAAAAGAAGCTATTGGCTGCATTAATGGTGACTACCATGGCTGTTGCCGGTCTGGCTGGCTGTGGAGACAGCGGTTCGACAGGCAGTGGAAATTCAGGAAATGGGGGGGGCACTACAGATGTCGCACTGAAAGTGTACTGTCCCCAGAACCAGGTGGATACCGGCATTATGGAACAGCAGCAGCAGGCATTTGCTGCGGCGCATCCGGAGTATAATATTACATGGACCACGGAGATTGTGGGCGAGGATAAGTGCGCGGAAAGTATCCTGAAGGATGTGGGGGCGGCTGCGGACGTATTCATGTTTGCCAACGACCAGCTTCCTTCCCTGGTGGAGGCGGGAGCCATTGCCAGACTGGGCGGTGAGGCAGAGACCATGGTAAAGGAGACCAATGCGGAATCCGTTATCGCCACAGTGACCGTGGACGACGCTGTCTATGGCATTCCTTTTACACATAACACTTTCTTTATGTTTTATGACAAGACCCTCCTGGATGAGTCCGATATCGTTTCCCTGGAGAAGATCATGGCGAAGGATACGGCGGACAATGTGTATAATTTCTATTTTGAGTCCGCAGGCGGATGGAAGCTGGGCGCTTTCTATTACGGCGCGGGCCTGAGCGTATTCGGACCTGATGGAAACGACCTGGAGGCAGGTGTGGACTGGAACAACGCCACAGGTGTGGCTGTCACCAATTACCTGATCGACCTGATCAACAACCCGAAATGCGCTTACGACGGTGAGATCTCCGTCTCCGAGCTGGCAGGAGACCACAGAATCGGCGCATGGTTCGACGGCTCCTGGAACTACGATCTGTACAAGGGAATCCTGGGCGACGACCTGGGCATGGCAGTGATCCCCACCTTCAATTTTGACGGCAAGGATACCCAGCTGCTGGGCTTCTACGGTTCCAAGTGTATCGGCGTCAACGCGAAGTCCCAGAACATGACTGCTGCAGTGCAGTTTGCAACCTTCCTTGGAAATGAAGAGAATCAGGTTCTGCGCTATGAATTGTCCGCACAGATTCCCGCTAACATAAATGCAAGCGAAAGCGAGGCTGTCAAGGCGGATCCCCTGGCTGCTATCGTTATAAAGGAATCCAATGAGGCAAGCGTGGCACAGCCTACCAACTCCACCTTCAGCGCGAGATACTGGACTTATGCCAACACGATCCCCACGGAAATCCGCAGCGGTGAGATCACCAAGGATAACGTGCAGCAGAAACTGGATACTTTTGTGGAAGCAATGACAAAATAGCAGTTGTGTAGGGGGTTTCTATGGGAATAAAGAAGAAAAAGGCCCAGCCTGTCTACGACAGGCCGAGTGATGCCAATATATCACAGGCATTTAAAAAAGGAAATACAGTTACCAAGGCTTCCTTCTTTGTCTTTGGCCTTGGAAATCTTATGAACCGTCAGATCGGCAGAGGACTCATTTTCCTCGCGCTGGAAATAGCGTACCTTATATACATGGTTGCATTTGGTATTGGCGCCCTGGGTGATTTCATCACCCTGGGCACTGCACAGCAGGGCGAGGTATATAATGCAGCCCTGGGTATTTATGAGTATTCCGCGGGCGACGACTCCATGCTCTGCCTGCTGTACGGCGTGATCACGCTGGTGATGACGGCGGCTGTCATATTCCTGGGCTGTATGTCCGGAAAGAGCGCATTCTGTACACAGGTGCGAAAGGAGAAGGGAAAGCACATTCCCACATTCAGGGATGACATCCGGTCGTTAAAGGAAGAGAACCTGCATGGGTTCCTGCTGTCCTTCCCCATCATCGGGATTGTCTGCTTCACCATCGTGCCGCTGATCTTCATGATACTGATCGCGTTTACCAGCTATGACCATGAGCATCAGCCGCCGGGAAATCTGTTCGACTGGGTGGGACTTGACAACTTCAAGGCCATGTTCTCCCAGGGAAGCAAGCTGGCCGGCACTTTCTGGCCGGTGCTGTCCTGGACCCTGATCTGGGCAGTGTTTGCAACAGTCAGCTGCTTTATCCTCGGTATGCTGCTGGCGCTTCTGATCAACCGCAAGGGAACCAGGGCGAAGGGCTTCTGGAGATTCATGTTTGTGCTGTCCGTGGCGGTGCCACAGTTTGTGACACTGCTGAGCATGAGGACGATCTTCAACGCAAACGGTCCTGTGAATGTTATATTAAGGCAGCTTGGTATTATCGGGGCGACGGAGTCCATTCCGTTCTTCACCAATGCCCTGTACGCCAAGATCACCATCATCTGTATCAATATCTGGATCGGCGTGCCTTTCACCATGCTGTCCACCACGGGTATCCTGCAGAATATTCCCGCGGAGCTGTATGAGGCTGCGAAGATCGACGGAGCCAGCGCGGCAACGATCTTCCGGAAGATCACGCTTCCTTATATGCTGTTTGTCATGACGCCCAACCTGATCACGTCCTTTACGGGAAATATCAATAACTTCAACGTTATTTTCCTGCTTTCAGGAGGCGGTCCCGATTCCATGGACTATTACTACGCGGGCAAGACGGACCTGCTGGTAACATGGCTGTACCGGTTGACCATCACCCAGAAGGATTACAACTTAGGCGCCGTTATCGGTATTCTGGTATTTATCATTCTGGCAACCCTGTCGTTGATCACGTATCGTCGAACAGGCGCATATAAAGATGAGGGGGCGTTCCAATAATGAAGACGAAGAGATTTATCGTAAACACGGCCTGTCATATCTTATTGGCGGTGCTCAGCGTTATCTGGATATTGCCGATTTTCTATGTGATACTGACCTCGTTCAGGGAGGAAAGCGGTTCGTATAAAAGTTATATCTGGCCCAGGGGCTTTACTCTGGACAATTATATCAATCTGTTCCACGGGAACACGAATATCAACTTTACCAGATGGTTCACCAATACGCTGGTGATCGCCATATTCAGCACGATCCTTTCCGCGTTCTTCGTGCTGTGCGTCTCCTATGTTATGAGCCGCCTGCGCTTTAAGATGCGTAAGAAATTTATGAATATCGCGTTGATTCTGGGTATGTTCCCGGGTTTCATGTCCATGATTGCGGTGTATTACATCCTGAAGGGTCTGGGGCTGCTGGAGACCGGTGTGCTGAAGCAGATCGCTCTGGTGCTGGTCTACTCGGGCGGCGCGGGACTGGGCTTTTACATGGCAAAGGGATTCTTCGACACGATCCCCAAGTCTATCGATGAGGCGGCTTACATCGACGGGGCTACCAAATGGGATACCTTTGTCCGCATTACGATCCCCCTGTCAAAGCCCATCATTACCTACACGCTGATCACGGCATTCATGGGTCCCTGGGTGGATTACATCTTTGCAAAGGTCATCATGGGCAATGACTCCCAGTACTACACCATTGCAATCGGCCTCTGGACCATGCTGGAACAGGAATTTGTGGAATATTATTATACACAGTTCTATGCGGGGTGTGTGATGATTTCCATTCCCATTGCGATTCTCTTCCTGCTGACGCAGAAGTGTTATGTGGAAGGCGTATCGGGAGCTGTGAAAGGTTAAATAAAAGGAAACAGACAATTGCGAAAGTCTGAATTGGAGTGCTCAAAGTCTGTTTGCCAAGTGAGGGTTTCGTAATCGTCTAAAGTAAAAGAAAGAATGGGGCTGCTGTGGAATGCAGATATCTGCTTTTGCAGCAGCCCTTTAAATTTCAGACAATGAGCATTTGAATCGTGAACATTTGGACAATGAGGATTTGATGTTGAAGCTTTGGGCATGAATGGGAGAAAAGAATTTGAGGGATAACGGAAAATATACGGATACTGTTTTTGCCGACAAGGAATTTGACAAAAAGTTTTTATACAACGGCAAGGATTTAGGTGCAAGATGTGAGGGGGAAAGCACCACATTTAAGGTATGGAGTCCGCTGGCAGAGAGTATAAAACTGCGGCTCTACCGGGACAATGATTCGGAAGTCTGCCTGGAATCGGAACTGCGGCCGGAGGACAAAGGGGTCTGGAAGACCGTCTTTCCGGAGAATCTCCACGGGATGTACTATGATTACCTGGTGCGAAACGGCGGGGTGGAAATGAGCACTGCGGATCCCTATGCGGTGGGCTGCGGCTGTAATGGCAGCAGAAGTATGGTGGTGGATTTAAGACGCACGGATCCGCCGGGCTTTGAGTCGGATGCCGCCCCGGAAATGCAGGCGGAGCAGATCATCTATGAGCTGCATATCAAGGATTTTTCCTACGACCTCCGAAGCGGCGTGCCGGAGGAATACCGGGGAAAATACAAAGCGTTTACTGTGGGCAGGACCAACGGGGAATTTCCTACCTGCATGGAATATCTGAAAGAACTGGGTGTTACCCATGTGCATCTGCTGCCTTTTTTTGACTATGGCTCCGTGGATGAGGCCGGAGACGGCGGACAATTTAACTGGGGGTATGATCCTCTGAATTTCAATGTGCCGGAAGGCTCCTATGCCACGGACACCCGGGACGGAATGGTACGGATCCGGGAATGCAAGGAGATGATCCAGGCTTTTCATGATAACGGGATCAGGGTGGTCATGGATGTGGTGTATAACCACACCTACCGCAAGGACTCCTGGTTCCAGAGGATGGTTCCTGGCTATTACTATCGCCATAAGGAGGACGGCAGTCTGTCCAACGGATCCGCCTGTGGAAACGATATCGCCGCAGGCAGGGCCATGGTGGATAACTTTATTGCAGATTCCGTCATGTATTGGGCGAAGGAATATCATCTGGACGGATTCCGCTTCGATCTGATGGGGCTTCTGACGGTGGAACTGATGAACCGGATCCGGAGGGAGCTGGACGCGGAGTTTGGCGAGGGAGAGAAGCTTATGTACGGGGAGCCCTGGGGGGCGGACAATTCTCCCATGGAGACAGGAGTCAGGGCGGCGTTAAAGGAAAATGTCCGCTATCTGGACGAGGGGGTCGGGATCTTCTGCGACGACACCAGGGATCTCATCAAGGGCCATGTATTTTATGAGGAGGAACCCGGTATTGTCAACGGGGGAAGCGGACTGGAAGAACAGCTTCTGCATGCCGTCACCGGGTGGTGCGACGGAGAAACGTATTTCAGCCCGAAAAGCTGTGCCCAGATCATCAATTATGTGTCGGCGCATGATAATTTTACCCTGTGGGATAAGCTGGTGATGTCCATGCATGGAGAGGCGGATTTCGCAAAACGGTACGAGGATGTGCTGGCGGCAAATAAGCTGGCGGCGTTTACCTATTTTACCTGCCAGGGAAAGCTGTTCCTGCAGGCGGGAGAGGAGTTCGGGCGCACGAAGTCCGGTGAGGGCAACAGCTATTGCTCCTCGCCTGAGATCAATATGCTGCGGTGGGACCGGACGGTGGAATACGGAGAGCTGGTGGACTACTATAAGGGCCTGATCCGGCTGCGGAAGAAGATGCCCGGTCTGTGCGACAAGTCGCCTCTGGCGGTGAAGCGGATCACGGAACGCCAGGTTCTGGGCGAGGGTGTGGTTTCCTTTCAGGTGGATAACAGATCCGAGAGTGGAGACGGGGATTGGGAGGAATTGTTTATCATTTATAATGCCGCTTCCGGAAACTGTGATGTGGAGCTTCCCGCAGGCCGGTGGGAGATCCTCGCGGACGGCAGGGAGACGGACTGCCGCAGGGCGGTTGCGGAAACGGAAAAGAGAATCTGTGTGGATGCCCATAGTGGTATGATGCTGGGCCGGTGCCGCTGTGTCAGACAGGGTGAACCGGGATGACAGGTCTGCGTTTCGGAACAACGGCTTCTTGGATGACGACTTCAAAGGCAGATGCAGGAGCGATTATGAGAGGCTATAACATGCAAAGGGAGGTTGCGTTGATATGGACAGAGCGAGCGGTATTTTGCTTCCGGTGACAAGTCTGCCGTCCAGGTACGGCATTGGCTGTTTTTCCAGGGAAGCCTATGAATTTGTTGACTGGCTGAAAAAGGCGGGGCAGAGCTACTGGCAGATTCTGCCTCTTTCCCCCACCAGCTACGGGGATTCCCCCTACCAGTCTTTTTCTTCCTTTGCGGGGAATCCTTATCTGATCGACCTGGAGGAGCTGGTGCGGGAGGGAGTGCTGACGGAGGAGGAATGCAGCGCCTGTGACTTTGGTGACGATCCGGTTCTGGTGGATTACGAGAAGCTGTACCGGCAGCGGTTTTCCCTGCTGCGTCTGGCCTATGAGAGAAGCGATATTTCCCGGAATGAGGATTTTGTCCGTTTTGTCGGGGAAAACGCTTTCTGGCTGGAGGATTACGCTCTTTTCATGGCGGTGAAGCAGCGCTTTGAGGATGCTCCGTGGAGCGAATGGGCGGAGGATATCAGGAAGCGGTGGAGCCATGC
>CANDMD010000042.1 GCA_947385725.1 uncultured Lachnospiraceae bacterium
TGGTATCCCACCACTCCGCAAAGTCTCGTTCATCCTCCACAAATATGGCTCTCTTTGTAGAAGGAACAGCTATTTTCTTTCCGTCGCCGCTCCTGGCAGTCATGGTGAGGATGCCCCACAAGTCCCTGCCCTCCCGCAGCTCTATTCCCAATTTCCGGGAAGAACGATCCATGGAGACATCCAGGATCAGCTGCAGCTCCTGCAGAAAGGAACGCGCCATGCCCTTGTCCCCCATGCGTCTGATGTCGGAGGCAGCTGACACGGTGAAACATCCGTTGAGAAATCCCTTTTGCAGGGATTTCAGATCAAAGTCCTCCGCATCCACGTCTAAAATCCCGATTCCGTCATACTTGATTGTAAATCTGCCGTCGATCTTTTTCCAAAACTCCCTGCCGGAGCCCGTGACCGACATCTCCTCGCCATCTGACACAAAGCTGGCCTTATATCCGAACCTGCTGCCGCGGTGGGGAAATAAATAGGAAACAGTTATTTCATCCCAGCTATTGGGAAATTCCATGGTTCTGCCGATGATCCGCCCCTTATCATCCACATAGACCGTCATATCCAGTTCATTGTGATACGTGATATAGTAATCCATGTTGTCAAGGATCTCGTCAATCCGATCCTGATACGCCTCATAAAAATCGTCTGCGTCACTGTAAAGGCTCTCCTCCGGATCCAGCTCCTCCATCAGTGCATAAGCCTGATACAGCAAGGCTTCGATCTCACTGTCCTCCCGAAGCTCTCTCAGGAATTCTGACAGCATATTCCGTATGTCGTCTTTGTCCAGATAGATCTCCAGTGTGGTACAGGCCTGTGTGACGCTGCCCGCCCTGGCTGTTTTGCCTGTGCGTATCTTCACATCGTCAATGCTGTCCAGCAATCGTTCCAGATACCGGTCGGCCAGAGCTCCCATCTGCTGTTTATCGGGGCATTCCCTATAAAAAGCTTCCAGCAGCTCCATTTCCTTCAGATATTCCTCCGGCTCCACGCCAAACACATTCTCAAATTCCCTGATGAAGTCTTTTCCCTCCGTGTCCAGGGCAAGATACTTCTCCGTCAGTTCCGGGAATCCCAGGTACACCGCCTCGTCCCGCAGATCCATGACTGCATCCAGCCCGAACAGCTTCCCCCCTTCGATCTCCAGCCCCAGAATACTCTGTTCCACTCCGTCCTTGCAGGTCGTCTCATAGGTGAGGGCTCCCTCCTCAAACCACGGTTCCAGTCCTGCGGATTCCAGCAATTCCCTGCCCGCATTCCCCAGCTCCAGGCGGATCTCGCCACTGGTGCGGCTGTCGTACCCCCGCAGATATCCCATGAAATAATTTGCGTAATACTCGGCAAAGGTCTTTGCGTTTTTATGTATGGCTCTACGTTCCACCCAGCGGTAATACTCCTCAGGCGTGGAAAAGTTTCTATGGTAAGAGTTGACCAGCTTTGCGCTGTCAGCGATCAACAGCACAACGGCGGCGGCGAGAATCACAGCGATCCCCCTGGAAATCCGTCTTTTGGATCTGTCCGCATCCACAGCTGCCTTCTTGCCCTGAAGCATGCTCTTCCACAGACCCTGGGATCTGGAAGGCACTTCCTCGGGAATGCACAGCGGAATCGCCTTCACCATTTCCGCCCTCAGCGTTTCTGTCCTGGATGCTTCTGAATTCATCGCTTCCGTCCGGAGGGCTTCTGAATGCACCATTTCCACCCGGAGTTCTTCCGAAACGCGTGTTCCGCATTTGGAACAGAATCTGTCGCCTTCCAGGATCGGGCTACCGCAATTCCTACACTCCATCTTTGTCTCCAAACTCTTCCCGCTCTTCGTAATATGCCTGAAACGCCATTTCCGTATAGACATTATCCGCTGCCGCGCCAAACTCCCTGACCGAATGCATCGCCAGGATCGGTATCCCGATGTCCACAGTGGGAATCGTGGTCAGGCTGGATATGGCAGGGCCTATGGTGGAGCCGCCGGCAATATCATTCCTGTTCACAAACTTCTGGCAGGGAACCCCGGCCCGCGCGCAGATCTCCATAAAATGAGCGGCGCCAACGGCCGTGGTGCTGTACCTCTGGGAGGCGGAGTATTTGATCACAGGGCCTCCGCCCAGCACAGGACGGCTTTCAGGATCATGTCTGTCACTATAGTTCGGATGAACCGCATGGGCTGTGTCGGCGGAAATGGAGGTAGAGCTGGCGACAGCCTGAAAGTACTCCTCCTCTGTCAGCCCGAGATTCTTACAGATCCGGTCTAAAGTATGCAGCAGGAAGCCGGACCTGGCGCCCTGTGCGGAAGCGCTTCCCACCTCCTCATTGTCAAAGGCGGCAAACACCTTATACGAGCTTCCGCCGTCTCTCGATTCCGTCAACGCTGTCAGCCCCGCATAAACCATGGCCAGGTCATCAATACGGGACGCGGAAATGAACTCTCCTTCCCTTCCCGCAAAGATGCCCTCCTGGTATTCATATAGAAACAGCTCATGATCCAGAATGTCTTCTCTCTTGATCCCTGTCTCTTCCTCTATCAGGCACAGGAGATAATCGCCTTTCTCCACGTTTTCCTTCTTCATGGATAAGAAAGGAAGCATTTCTGTCTGCTTATTGTAGGAGCATTTATCGTTAACCTCCCTGTGAAAATGAATGCATAGATTCGGGATCATCAGGACAGGCTTATGGATCCTGACCAGCTTCTCCCTGAGACCCCTGCCTTCTCTCACGATCACTCTGCCTGCCAGGGCAAGCGGCCGGTCAAACCATGTGCTCAGAATAACGCCGCCATAAATCTCCACGTTCACCTTCACGTATCCGTCAGGCGTCACGGTACAGGCGTCCGGCTTGATTTTCAATCCCGGGGAATCCGTGTGCGCCCCTATGATACGGAAACCCTTCTCCGCCGGACTGCCGTCGCCAATGGCAAACGCAATGATACAGGAGCCGTTCTTCGTGACAAAGTACCTGCCGCCCTGCTCCAGAACCCACTTCTCCGTTTCCTTCAATTCCTGATAACCGTTTTCCCTGAGATGAGCCGCAGCGTTTTCCACAGCATGGTAAGCGGTGGGGCTGTCATTCAGATATTGCAGTAATTTTTTTGAAAAGCCCGATTGCGCTCTTTGTTCCATTTTCTTTCAACCTCCCTGAAAATATCCTGTTTTCTTTTTGGCAAAAGCAGCCGTCACTACCCTGAATAGTGACAGCTGCCATACATCTGTTATTTATACTCGTGAGACGTCTCGCTAATCATCCAGTCTGCGATTGGAAAATCTTCCCACAGAACCCTCTGACGGCTGCGCAGCCTGTTCCTGCTGTCCTGTCCCGCTCTGGGAGGAGGACCGTCCCTGCATTGTCTCGCTCTGGGAATATGACTGCTCCTGCATTGTCTCGCTCTGGGAATATGACCGTCCCTGCATTGTCTCGCTCTGGGAATATGACTGCTCCTGTATTGTCTCGCTCTGGGAATATGACTGCTCCTGCTCCGGTTCGCTCTGGGAGGTCTGCCGCTCCTGCTCTGTCCCGCTTCGGGAGGATGACTGCTCCTGCTCTGTCCCAGATTCACCGGCCGTCTCTGCCTTTCGGGAAAAGTTCGCCGGAAGAGGCATTTCCGCCGGACCAAGGATCACTTTTCCGCCCTCACCCTCTTTCGACCCAAGGGTTACGTCACCAGTCCCATTTTCCGTATCCGGTTTGCCAACGGAATCAGTCTTTTCGCCGTTCTCCTTCTCCTCCTTGGGATCAGGCAGCCCTTTTTCCCTGCGGAATATCTGCATGAACTCCTTGCCGGTAATGGTCTCCTTCTCAATCAGGAAAGCCGCCAGCTTATCCATCAGTTCCCTGTTCTCGCGAAGCAGCGACAATGCCTTCTCGTAACTCTCCTTCAGGATCTCCACCACCTCGGAGTCAATCTCCGCCGCCGTGGAGTCGCTGCAGTTCAGCGCGGTCCTGCCCTCCAGATACTGGCTCTCTATGGTCGCCAGCCCCATCAGTCCAAACTTCTTGCTCATACCGTAACGGGTCACCATGTTCCGGGCAATGTCCGTGGCCTTCTCAATATCGTTAGCCGCCCCGGTGGTCACCGTCTCAAACACGATCTCCTCCGCCGCACGGCCGCCCACCAGGCTTACCAGCATATCCCGCAGCTCCGCCTCCGTGTTCAGGTATTTCTCCTCCTCCGGCACATGCATCACATATCCCAGCGCCCCCATAGTGCGGGGCACAATGGTGATCTTCTGGACAGGCTCGGAATTCTTCTGCAATGCACTGATCAGAGCATGCCCCACCTCGTGGTAGGAGACAATCTTGCGCTCCTCCTTGCTCATAATGCGATCTTTCTTTTCCTTGCCCACCAGGACAACCTCCACCGCGTCAAACAAGTCCTTCTGACAGACATACTCCCTGCCTTCCTTCACCGCGTTGATGGCGGCCTCATTGATCATATTGGCCAGGTCTGAGCCCACCGCGCCGCTGGTGGCAAGGGCTATGGCATCCAGATCCACCGTCTCATCCATCTTCACGTCCTTGGAGTGCACCTTCAGGATCTCCACACGTCCCTTCAGATCCGGCTTATCCACAATGATACGCCTGTCGAAACGGCCGGGACGCAGCAGCGCCTTATCCAGGATCTCAGGACGGTTGGTAGCGCCAAGGATCAGAATACCCTTGGAACTGTCAAAACCATCCATCTCAGACAGCAGCTGGTTCAATGTCTGCTCCCGCTCCTCGTTGCCGCCGCCGTACTTGGAGTCACGGCTGCGTCCAATGGCATCAATCTCATCGATAAAGATGATACAGGGAGCATTCTTATTGGCTTCTTTAAACAGGTCGCGGACACGGCTTGCGCCCACGCCCACATATAACTCAATAAAGTCAGAACCGGTCAGGGAAAAGAAGGGCACATGAGCCTCTCCTGCCACCGCCCTCGCAAGCAATGTCTTACCTGTTCCGGGAGGACCCACCAGCAAAGCTCCCTTGGGCAGCCTGGCCCCGATCCTGGAATACTTCCCGGGATTGTGGAGGAAGTCCACTACTTCCACCAGGGACTCCTTTGCCTCGTCCTCGCCTGCCACGTCCTTAAAAGTAACGCCTGTTTCTTTTTGGACATACACTTTAGCGTTACTTTTTCCCACACCCATGGGGCCTCCGCTGCCGCCCATCTTGCGGAACACCACTCCCAACAGCACCCACATCAGAAGCACCGGCAGAACCACATACAGGAAAATATCCAACAGGCGCCCCGAATTGTCACTGAGCACACGGCTTCCGTCAATGTCCCCCTGGGCCTCCAGTCTTGCGGTCAGAGTGTCAAGATCCTCCATCAATATGGTGGAATAAGTCTTGGAAACGCCGGCAGGGTAAAACAGATATGTTTCCGCACCTCCCCCGGAAGCATTCTCCTCTTTTTTCAGGGTAAACAGGATCTGCCCCGTGCTCTGTACCTCTACAGCCTCTACCTTGCCCTCACTGATATACTGCAGAAACTGGGTATAACTGACCACCTGTCCTGTGGCGGTTCCGCCAAACACTATATTCCAGAGCATAAACGCCAGCAGCACCGTGCTGAGGGCCGCCAGTACCAGCATGGTGATATTCGGCTTACGGGGCGGCTGGTTCCCGCTTCCGCCGCCGTTCCCGCCGGGACCACGGCCGCCGTTGTTATATCCCCCGCCGTTATCGAATTGGTTCATTTGATTGTCCATAGTAACTCCATTTCTGTTTTTTCATCTATGTTCATATGCGGTCATGAACACGTCATTTAAATACAATAAATTGCTTATGAGAATAAACCTATTTTATTATAGAGAGAATGGTTTGATAAATCAATAGCATAAGTATGAAAAAAACTCCCCATCTCTAAAAGATTTCTAAACTTTTAACCATTCCAATCTAAAAAAAACTATGGTAGAATAGTAAAATGAAATTTGGCATACGCACTTAATCAGATAAGAGAGGGACTCATGAAAACAGGCTTTGACAACGAAAAATACCTTAAAATGCAGTCAGAACACATCAAAGAACGGATCAGCCAGTTCGGGGACAAGCTTTACCTGGAGTTCGGCGGAAAGCTTTTCGACGATTACCATGCTTCCCGTGTACTCCCCGGTTTTGCTCCCGATTCCAAGCTGCGTATGCTGATGCAGCTTTCGGATTACGCGGAGATCATTATTGTGATCAACGCCGCGGATATTGAGAAAAACAAAGTCAGGGGCGATCTGGGCATCACCTATGACGTGGATGTGCTGCGCCTGCGTGACGAGTTCCAGCAAAAGGGACTTTACGTGGGCAGTGTGGTCATCACACACTACTCCGGCCAGAACAGCGCCGACCAGTTCAAAGCCAAACTGGAAAAGAAAAATATTAAGGTCTATCTGCATTATACCATTGAAGGCTATCCCGCCAACATCCCCCTGATTATCAGCAGGGACGGCTACGGTAAAAACGATTACATCAAGACCACCAGGCCTCTGGTAGTCGTCACCGCCCCGGGACCCGGCAGCGGCAAGATGGCGACCTGTCTTTCACAGCTCTATCATGATAATCTGTGCGGGATCAAGGCCGGTTATGCAAAATTTGAAACTTTCCCCATATGGAACCTTCCCTTGAAGCATCCGATCAATCTGGCTTACGAGGCTGCCACTGCGGATCTGAACGACGTAAATATGATCGATCCCTTCCATCTGGAAGCATATGGGATCACCGCCGTCAATTATAACCGGGACATTGAAATCTTCCCCGTATTGAATGCCATATTTGAAGGGATCTACGGTGAAAATCCTTATAAATCCCCCACCGATATGGGCGTCAATATGGCGGGAAACTGTATCATAGACGATGACGCCTGCTGCGAGGCGTCCCGCATGGAGATCATACGCCGCTACTATGCAACCCTGAACAAGATGGTTCAGGACGGCGCTTCCGAAAATGAATTATATAAGATCGAACTGCTGATGAAGCAGGAAAAGATTTCCACCGATGACCGGAAAGTCACGGTAGCGTGCAGACAGCGTGCGGAAGAACTCGGCGTTCCCACCGCCGCAATCGAGCTTTCGGATCAGCAGATCATCACCTCCAAGACCTCCGATTTCCTGGGGGCATCCGCAGCCCTGCTGCTGAATGCGTTGAAATACCTGGCCGGCATCGATCATGATGTAAAATTAATCAAACCGGAAGCCATTGCACCGATCCAGGACTTAAAGGTCCGCTACCTGGGAGGCCGAAACCCCAGGCTGCACACCGACGAAGCGTTGATCGCCCTTTCCCTGGCGGCCTGCCATGACGACAATGCCAGACTTGCCATGGAACAGCTGCCCAATCTGAAGGGCTGCCAGGTACATACCTCCGTCATGCTTTCCGAGGTGGACGTTAAAATTTTCAAAAAGCTGGGGGTGGATCTGACCAGCGAACCCGTCCAGACCTCCAGGAAAAAATATTGATATAGCGAAACGTCCTAATGCCGTCCTTGAATAGGCATCATACATTCAAAGCCGGAATATCCATTTGTGCCTGAGCGCCGCCTGACACAACATGGGTTTTGCATAAAGCGGCACAGAAAAGAGGGACTTTATGGCAGTAAAATATGTTTTCGTAACAGGTGGTGTTGTTTCCGGCCTGGGCAAGGGCATCACCGCGGCATCATTGGGCAGACTCTTGAAAGCAAGAGGCTATAAGGTGACCATGCAGAAATTCGATCCTTATATCAATATCGATCCCGGTACCATGAACCCGATCCAGCACGGTGAAGTGTTCGTTACCGACGACGGCGCCGAGACCGACCTGGATCTGGGACATTATGAACGTTTTATCGATGAAAGCCTGGATAAAAACTCCAACGTGACCACAGGTAAGGTATACTGGTCCGTATTACAGAAGGAAAGACGGGGTGACTACGGCGGCGGCACCGTACAGGTCATTCCTCATATCACGAATGAAATCAAGAGCCGCTTTTACCGAAATTTTACTGATCCTGACACCCGCATCGCCATTATCGAGGTGGGGGGAACGGTGGGTGATATTGAAAGCCAGCCCTTTCTGGAATCCATCCGCCAGTTCCAGCATGACGTAGGACACGAAAACGCCATTTTGATCCATGTCACACTGATCCCTTACTTAAGCGCCTCCCAGGAGCTTAAGACCAAGCCCACTCAGGCCAGCGTCAAGGATTTACAGGGAATGGGCATACAGCCGGATATCATTGTATGCAGGAGCGAACACCCTCTTGACCGGAGCATCAAGGATAAAATCGCCCTGTTCTGCAATGTGCCCAGCAGCCGTGTGCTGCAGAATCTGGATGTGGAATATCTGTATGAGGCGCCTCTGGCCATGGAAAAAGAACACCTGGCCCAGGCAGTGTGTGAATGTCTCCGCCTGGAATGCCCTGAGCCGGATCTAAAGGACTGGGTGAAAATGGTGGATGACCTGAAACATCCCACCAGTGACGTCACCATTGCCCTGGTAGGAAAATATGTGTCCCTCCATGACGCATATATCAGCGTAGTGGAGGCATTGAAGCACGGCGGCATCACCAATCACACCACTGTCCATATCAAATGGATCGATTCCGAGACAGTGACCGGGGAAAATGTGGAGGAACTGCTGGGTGATGTGAACGGCGTCCTGATCCCCGGCGGTTTCGGTTCCCGGGGAATTGAGGGTAAGATTCTTGCCATCCAATACGCCCGCACCCACAATAAGCCCATGCTGGGGCTCTGTCTGGGCATGCAGCTGACAATTGTGGAATACGCCAGGAATGTGGTTGGCTACAACGATGCCCACAGCATTGAGCTGGATTCCGGCACCACCCATCCTGTGATCGCTCTGATGCCGGATCAGAATGG
Source organism: uncultured Lachnospiraceae bacterium (assembly GCA_947385725.1). GTDB lineage: Bacteria > Bacillota > Clostridia > Lachnospirales > Lachnospiraceae > Acetatifactor. The sequence continues at coordinate 8,820 of CANDMD010000042.1, forward strand.
TGTGGAGGATATCGGAGGCACCCTGCGGCTGGGGGCGTACCCCTGTGTGCTGGACAAGGATTCCAGGGCATTTAAGCTGTACGGCGAAGAGACCATATACGAGAGACACCGTCACCGCTATGAAGTAAACAATGATTACCGCGCCATCCTGACCGAAAAGGGTCTGTGCCTCTCCGGCATCTCCCCTGACGGACGCATTGTGGAAATGTGCGAACTGACGGAACATCCTTTCTATATCGCTACCCAGGGGCATCCTGAATTAAAGTCCCGCCCCAACAGGCCACACCCGTTATTTAAGGGTTTTATCGCGGCGGCGCTGGAAAGCAAGAAATAACGCAGTGTCCGGACATTCCTGTTTATTATGCGATCGTTCACTTTAAGATTTCTCATCCCCTCCGGGGGCCGGCAGTATTTGCTGTCCGGCTCCTGCTTTTTTATAGAAATTTTTCTCCTTTTTCTATTTAAAATGGATTGTTTTCCCTCCACGGGAATCTAATGATTATAGACAGGTAAATCGGCCGAAATACTCAGGAGTTGTTTCACAATTTCTCAGGAGTTGTTTTACAGCTTCGGAAAGGACATAGGACAATATGGATCAGCAACATTTTGCCCAGGCGGTCATGGCTGCCGAAGGCTCGCTTTACCGCGTGGCCAAATCAATTCTTCACAATGATGAGGACTGCGCGGAGACCATACAAAATGCAATCCTAAAAGCATATCAAAAGCTAAATATTCTTCGCAGTGATCAGTATTTTAAGACATGGCTCACCAGGATTGTGACCAACGAGTGTTACCTCATTATCAGGCATGCACAGCGATATGTTTCCCTGGAAGACTACCCGGGGTGGGACGCAGACGCCGTGGAGGCGGCGGAGGAAGCTCTCATGACGGAGGAGTCAGAGGTCCTGCTGGAGCTGATGCAGTTAGACGTACCCTATACCTGCCCCGGGAGGAGCTGACGGACGAGGAACTGTACGTTTTCCGTCCTGCGGCAGCCTCTGGAACGATGGCCGCTGTTTTTAAGAGCAGCATTACAATTTCTTCAGATAATGCCCGATTACACTGACGCCCTCATTCAACACGATAAAAGCGTCGGGGTCATATTTATGAACAATATTTCTGAGCCGTCCCACCTCGTATTTGGACAGCATAATGTAAAGAATATGGGATCTGTCGTAGGTATAGGCCCCCAGGGTGGACCATTTGGTCACGCCCCTGCCCAGTTCCTGGAACACTTCCTTTTCCAGCGCGGTAGTGTCTGCCTTGGTAATCACATGGACCTCCACATTGATATTCTGGGTATGGACCCTGTCCATTGCCACCGAATACACTGCGGCATAGATTACGGAATACACCACGATCTCTATGTCAAACAGAAAAGCACAGGTGCCGTAGAGCGCCAGGTTCACCAGCAGCCCCACCTTTCCCACACTGAAATCCTGCTTCCACCTTGTCAGCAGCACGCCTACCACATCCATACCGCCGCCGGAGGAACCCATGCGCAGGAGAATACCCGACCCGGCCCCTGAAATGATACCTCCTACCACGCACGCCGCCATGGCATCCTCTACCACCACCGTCACAGGGATCAGGGATAGAAACAGTGTCATGGCAGTAACGGAAATCACTGTCTTTATCAGGAACCGGCGCCCTATCTTTGTAAATGCCACAATAAAGATAGGTATATTGATCATATAATAAATAACACCTGCAATGTCAAAGGTGGTAAATTCCATCTGCAGATACTTGGCCAACAGAGTACGGATCACCTGACAGATACCCATGACCCCTCCGGTATACAACCCGGAGGGTACTACAAAAAGATTGATCCCCGCCGCATACAGAAAGGCTCCCAGGATACAGACCAGCGTCTTTTTTCCTTCGTCAATCCAAAACTTTTTATTCATATCATTCCTGTGCCTGTTCTACCATTTTCTTTAACTCCGATGCAGGCTGAACCCCCATCTGGGTAGCGCAGGGCTTTCCCTCCTTAAAGACCATGAATGTGGGAATGCTCGCCACCCGGTATCTCTGTGCAATCTGCATGTTTTCATCAATATTGCACTTGCCCACTTTTACCCTGCCGTCAAACTCCTCCGCCAGCTTTTCCACCACAGGCGCCATCATCTTACATGGATTACACCAGTCGGCATAGAAATCCACCAGCACGGGAACGGATGACTGTAACACCTCTGCCTCAAAATTGTCCGTAGTAAACTTATATTCCATCTCGCTTCTCCTTTTCCGCGCCGCCTGACGGCGCCTGATTATATTTATTTCCTATTGAAATGATATACTTACAGATAGGATTGCCCATGGCGGAAAATTTTTCCTCATATTCCGTCATTACATTCCCCTGCGCCAAAGCTGCGTCACTGTGCAGATCGTAGGTGATGGCCTGCGCTTTCCAGCCCGCAGGCTCCAGCTCTTCCACAGCAAAATCAAAAAGCTCCCTGTTATCCGTCTTAAATTCCAGAGATCCTTCCTCTTTCAGGATCACTTCATAGCGTGCCAGGAACTGGCGGGAAGGAAGCCGTCTCTTGGCATGCCTGTCCTTGGGCCAGGGATCGGAAAAATTAAGGTAGATCCGATCCACCTCACCTGCGCCAAACACCTTGACAATATCCTCCGCATCCATACGCAGGAATTTCAGGTTTGACAGCTCCTCCTGCTCCATCTTTTGAATCGCCCGAAGCAACACGCTGGAGTATTTCTCAATTCCCACATAATTAATTTCCGGATGCTCCCTGGCCATAGTATGTATAAATTTGCCCTTTCCCATTCCGATTTCAATGTGAACGGGGTTATCATTCCCAAAAATTTTATGCCATGTGCCGGGGCAGTCCGGCTGCACAGCCTCCTGTATCACGTAGGGACTGGCGGCAATGGCTTCACGGGAGCCTGTAATATTGCGCAATCTCATGCTTCTGTCCGTTCCTTTCGCTCAGGCATAATCCTCTCCTTCAATTTACTGTATCCGCGGACAATTGTCAATGCCATAAATCTCTGTAATTCCTTCTATGGTTTTCGGAAAAAATAGTGTATAATGAAAAATATCTCACATTAGGACTTTACCGTAACAGTTCAGCCTTCGGCCAACCTGTTACGATGATGCACACAAAATGAATTTTCAACTCATTTTGGTGCCTGCAAGTCTCGCAAAATTGCACAGGGAAGCAATTTTGACTTCGTGGTGCCGTATGGCTGAACTGTTACACTTTACCACTTTACGAGGATACAAATATGCTGAAAAAGTTTTTTTTATTTACCTGCGCAGGCGTTCTCTTCCTGCACTCCTCCCTGACAACCCTGGCCGCTTCCAAAACGGAACTGGCGCTGGAAGCCAACCGCGCCATGCCCATACAGTCCAACGAAGTGGCAAACTGGCCCACGGGGCCGGTAGTGGGCGCGGAGTCCGCTATTCTGATGGAATTGGAAACAGGTGCTATTCTTTATGAGAAAAATATCCATATGCAGGAATACCCTGCCAGCACCACCAAAATCCTGACCACTCTGATCGCCTCCGAACAATGCTCCATGGATGAGATCGTGACCTTTTCCCACGATGCAGTGTTTGATACTCCCCGGGACAGCAGCCATATTGCCATGGACGTGGGGCAGGAGCTGACCATGGAACAATGCCTCAATGCCATCCTCATCCGCTCTGCCAATGAGGTGTCCTTTGCCGTGGCGGAGCACATTACGGACACTACCGACTGGTCGGTATTTGCAGAAACGATGAATGAGCGCGCGGCGGAGCTGGGCTGTCTGAATTCCCACTTTGTGAATCCAAACGGCCTGCCGGATGAGGAGCACTATACCACTGCTTATGACCTTGCGATGATCGGCAGGGCATTCTTTTCCAACGAAATGCTCTGCAAGATCACCCTCACACGACGGATGGAATTCCCCGTCACAGACAAACTGCCCCAGGGCAAACTGGAAGTAAACCTCATGCAGATCATTCCCGGCGGGAAATATGCCTATGAATATCTGGTGGGCTGTAAAACGGGATATACCGACTCCGCCAGAAGCTGTCTGGTATCCTGTGCAGAAAAAGACGGCATGAAGCTGATCTGTGTAGTGATGAAAGACGAGGCTCCGTACCAGTATGAGGACACCATCGCCCTTTTTAATTACGGCTTTAACAACTTTGACAAGGTAAACGTCTCACAGGCGGAGACAAAATATAATATAGACAACACGGGACTGTTTTACAGCGGAAATGATATTTTCGGAAGTTCCCAGCCCATTCTCTCCCTGAATAAAAACGATTATGTCATCCTGCCCAAAACCACCAGCTTCGATGCGCTGGATTCCGTGATCTCCTATGATACCCAGAGCGAAAACCAGGCGGCCGTCATCACCTATACCTACCATGATGTCTACATCGGCTCCGTTTCCCTGAACTTCGCAGACAACCAGGAGGACGCCGCCAGCCTGTTCAATCCCCCGGAAGAAGAACTTCCTGAAGCAAAGGAAGCTTCCTTTATCTTTATCAACATAATAAAGATATTAAAAGTCCTGGCCGCTGCCGGCGTGATCGGGATCCTTTTCCTTCTTGTAAAGCTTTTATTGAAAAATTTCTCATTTTCGGGACGCGGAAGACGGATCTGGAAAAAAGAAAACCGCAGAAGACGCAAGAAAGCAAAACGGGCAAACAGATTCAGGGACTACGATTTCTGACCGCAGCCCCTGTGTCAATATTTATTTCCGCGAGCGAACATTGCCCACTGAGCAATGAACCAAGCACCGCGCCTGCGCGGACATAAAGCCAACATAGTTGGCTTGGCGAATGCCGCGAGGGATCTATTGTTGGCTATGTCGTCTCTTCAATTCCCTGGCGTGCGCCCGCCGTTCCGTGAGCGCCGCGGCTTCCTGCTCCGTAATGAGCCTGGTGGTCTTGACCACATAGATCCTGCCCTCTTCCGATTTGCGCAGGCGGATCTTTCCTTTCAGATACCCATGCTTATCACAATAGGCCAGGCAATAATAATGCCTGTTATTGGATGTGAACCACCGAAGCTTTTTCCGCAGATTCCTATGGCAGAGATAGCATCTGCTGGAAATCACTTCCCTGTCTGCCATTGCCTCGCCCTTACTGTCAAACTCCCTGGAAATATACTTCATATAGGTGTCGAACTGAACCTTAACCTCTTTCTCCCGGCTGGCCGGCGGATGATATACGTCAAAGGATTTTTTTTTCAATACCTCCGGAAACTCTCCGGCAATCTTCTCCAGAACCTTTGCAGTATAATAGGCATCGCTGAAAGCCCTGTGAAAGGGAATATCTTTTTCCATGGACAGGAAATCCACCGCATACTCCAGAGCCTTCCGGGATTTTCCATCCTCGTAGGCAATGCTGAAAAGCTTCTGTATGTCCAGGAAGGCAATAGGGCCGTCCGACAGCGGTTCCATCCGATAGAACTTCATATTGCGCTGCAATTCCTTCAGGTCCTGGTCTCCCCAGGTGCAGAAAATATAGTCCTTCCCGCACCATTGCAGGAAGTGTTCCATCACTTCCGTAAAGGGTCTTCCCCGTTCCAACTCCTGCATCTGTAAGTGAATCAGCCTGCTGGTAATCTGGTTCATTTCCGTATAGACCTGTGGCTTTATCAGCCGGCTGAATTCCCCCACCATCCTACAGGCATCATTCAGATGAATCGCGCCGATTTCAATGACTTCAAAGGGAAGCTTAAGAGCCTCCTCCTCCAAACCGGTATTACTTTGATTCCATTCTAAATCCAATACGATATAGTCCATCCGGCCTCTCCTGTTTCTGTCCCAACTGCCAAATTCCGGCAGCCTGTTTCCGTTTCCGCCCTTCAGCGTCCTTTTACGCTCAGCTGAGGGAATCTATCGTCTCCTTCTTCTCCGTGTTGATGAACTGACTCTCGATCCATGTGCGCACCAGGGGGATCCAGCTGGCACACTCCTCCTGAACCGCATCTCCGCCGGCAGTCATTGTCAGGCGGTTGGCAAGTCCCAGACCATGTCCGCCCACAGGATACATATGAAACTCCGTACTCACACCAGCGCGGCGCAGGGCGCTGACAAACATCAGCGAATTTTCCACCGGCACAGAACCGTCCGTATAAGTATGCCAGATAAAGGTGGGCGGTGTCTGATCCGTCACCTGATTTTCCAGTGACATCTTTGCAATCCACGCGGGATCATCCGCCATATCCTTTAACAGATTTTCCACAGAGCCCCTATGGGCAAATTCGCCCGCGGTAATCACCGGATAGCAAAGGATCATGCCGTCAGGCCGGAACCAGCTGTTATCCTTCCCCAGCTTGTCCGCCAGAAATTTGTCCTGCCAGAACACGCCCAGGGAAGCCGCCAGATGACCGCCAGCGGAACAGCCCAGCACCAGGATCCTGTCAATATGCCACTCCTCCGCTCTCTCACGGATCAAAGCCATGCTGTATGCCAGTTCCAGCAATGAGGCGGGATAGCAGGCAGGGGCACAGGAATATCTCAGCACCGCGGCATGACAGCCCATTGCCAGGAACTGCATGGCAAAGGCCTCCGCCTCACGGTTGGAAGTATACGCATAAGCCCCGCCGGGGCAGATCAGCACCAGCGGCCTGGTGGGAATCCCCACCTCCTGGTAAGCATCCTGGATGTATGTCACTAATTTTGTGTCAGGCAGGGAATACCCCTCCAACCGTATGGGAAATGTTTCGTTTATCATAATCTGACCTCTTTTCTTCCCGCCCGCCCAGCGGAAAGAACGCTGCCTTTGCGTTCTTTCCGGCGGGACTTAGTACTTCTTGGTGTCCCAGCCTAAGGCGGGACACCTTTAGAAGTTCTTCCCGCCTTAGTATGCTCTACCCCAGTATACCATCTTTTTCGCAGGTTTTCCACAACATACGCAGGTATCTGCAATAGATTCCTGTTCAAAAGGCATACAGCGGCTGGTCACACTCAATTTTTCCTTGATCTTATCCTCACAGTCCTGCTCGCCGCACCACATAGCCTTCACAAAACCGGACTTCTCATTGAAAAGCTTCTCAAACTCATCCATATCCGCCGCAGTATAGGTATGTGCCTCCCTGTGGGTCCTGGCTCTCTCCAGCATTTCCCTCTGAATGGCCTCCAGAAGTTCTCCCACCCTTGCCTCCAGTTCCTCCAGCGGCACTTCCAGCTTCTCCCTGGTATCGCGGCGGCAGAGTATGCACCTGCCTGCCTCCAGATCCTTGGGACCGATCTCTACGCGGACAGGATAGCCCCTCATCTCAGCCTCCGCGAATTTGAAACCGGGAGATTTATCCGTATCGTCCACCTTCACACGAAAACTTCCTGCAAGGCGATCGCGCAGTTCATATGCCTTGTCAAGCACACCTTCCTTCTTCTGCTGGATGGGCACGATACACACCTGTACGGGCGCCACCCTGGGAGGCAGCACCAGACCCTCGTTGTCACCGTGCACCATGATGATGGCGCCGATCAGGCGGGTGGCCATACCCCAGGAGGTCTGATATACATATTTTAATGTGTTGTCCTTATCCGCAAACTGAATCCCGAATGCCTTTGCAAACCCGTCGCCGAAATTATGGCTGGTTCCGGACTGCAGGGCTTTCCCGTCATGCATCAACGCCTCAATGGTATACGTGGCCACCGCGCCGGCAAACTTTTCCTTCTCCGTCTTCTGTCCCTTGATCACAGGAATCGCCAGAACCTGTTCGCAGAAATCCGCATACACATTCAGCATCTGGATCGTTCTTGCCTCAGCTTCCTCCGCGGTGGCATGAGCGGTATGACCCTCCTGCCACAGGAATTCCCTGGAGCGCAGGAAAGGCCTGGTCTCCTTCTCCCAACGGACCACGGAGCACCACTGGTTATAAACCTTCGGCAAGTCCCTGTAAGAATGAATATCGTTTTTGTAAAAATCACAGAAAAGCGTCTCCGAGGTAGGACGCACACAGAGCCTCTCCTGCAAAGGCTGTAGTCCGCCATGTGTCACCCAGGCCACCTCGGGTGCAAATCCCTCCACGTGATCCTTCTCCTTCTGGAGCAGGGATTCCGGAATGAACATGGGCAGATATACGTTTTCCACCCCTACCTCCTTGAACATCCCGTCCAGCTGCTTCTGGATCAGCTCCCAGATCGCATAGCCCGCAGGCTTGATCACCATACACCCCTTTACGGAGGTATAGTCGATCAGTTCCGCTTTTTTTACCACGTCTGTGTACCATTGTGCAAAGTCCACATCCATGGAAGTGATCGCTTCCACCATTTTCTTGTCTGCCATTTTTCTCCTCCTGTTCCGGTTCCGAGACTGTTTTTGTTTCCAGTGCCGTCCCTGTTTTTGTTAAATGCTTACGAGACAAAGCGGTTCTAACTCTGCTTTCCCATGAGCAGGCTCCAAAGGCTTCGCCTTTCTCGCTCGCCTTGCTCGTCATAACCGCTTTTTCTCCTCCGCTCGTGCAAGCACAGCTCCGGAGACAAAGCGGTTCTGACTCTGCTCATGGACGCAAAAAGCCGAATTTTCGTTCCCGCATAGAGACCGAAAATTCGGCGGTACCACTCTGATTGATGTTCTTCACATCCAACTCTTAGGAACTGTTAAGAAATAACCACGAACCAAATGTGAAGCTTTATTCCTTAACAAATCCTTATACCGTTAACGCCGGCATACGCTGTATTTACTCCCTGGCAATGCGGGGATTCACACAGGACTCCAAGGCAGGTTCCATACCTTCCGCATAAGCGCTTCCACCCTTCACGCGCCCTCTCTGTGATGCTTCCCGCATGTACTATTCCTCTTCCCAGTCGATCTATATGTATGTGATTGTAGTGCGGTATCCTTCTTTTGTCAAGCAGAAATTTTATTTTGCAATCCCAAACATTGGCACTGTATTCCTGCCTATTCTGGCTTCAAGCAATCTATACGCCGCATTCAACCGTAATCTGGCTTCCATCCTTTGTCTTCCTGACCTTGATCTGCTGCGGGATATTCTCCATCAGTTCCTCCCTGTGGCTGATGATTCCTACCAGCTTGTTGCTTCCCGTCAGGTTGATCAAAATCTCCATCGCGCTGTCAATCGATTTCCGGTCTAACGTCCCAAATCCTTCATCCACAAAAAGCGCGTCCATCTGCACGCCCCCAAGGTTGGATGACACGGTATCAGACAGCCCCAGGGCAAGGCTCAGTGATGCCTTGAAGCTTTCCCCGCCGGACAGGTTCCCCACAGGCCTTCTGTGTCCCGTATAGTTGTCCAATACTTCAAGGTCAAGGAAAGTATTGCTTTTCTTGCCGAGGGAATCCTCCTGTCGGTACAGTTCATACTGCCCGTTACTCATGGGCAGCAGACGCCTGTTTGCAGCGGCAATAATCCCGTCAAAGCCCGCAGCCTGTATGTACTGCTCCAGTGTAATCTTTCCCTTTCCGGTGGTTCCTTTGACCAGGTCATAAAGCCGTTTACAGATACCATTCTCCTTCTGTGCTTTTTCCAGTTCTTCCTTTCTGTCGAGAATACTCTTTTGTTTCTCTTCATTCGCCTTGATCCTGCTTTCGCTATTGTGGCAGTTTTTCCTGATCAAGTCAACATTTGCGCTCTGCTCCTCACATACAGCCTTTAATTCCGCAATGTCTATCGGTTTTTTCCCTTTTGCATCCGCCCTGGCATCTGAAAGCTGCTTCCAATTTGTTTCAACGGCCTGATGATATTCATTCATTGCCTTGTCCGATGACGCGATAGTATCCTCATCCACAACAAATCCCAACATTTCCTCCACAGAAGAGAACCCGTTTGCACTGACTTCCTTATCCAGCTTCTTCCGCAGGGCTTCCTCATCCTTTTCCTGCTGTTTCAGGCTGTCCTTCAGCGTCTTCAGTTTTGACTCCGCAGCAATGACATTTTTATCAGCTTTTTTCTGTTCCTCCTCTGCTTTCGTGATGTCATCCAATATCTTATTTTTCTTCGTCTCTGCCTGCTTTTTCTCTTTGTTTGCCGTCTTCCAATCCGGAAAACTCAGGTTCTCAAGTGTCTTTAATATGGCTTCCGTCTCCGTCAGTTCCCGCTTCATCTTTTGCTTGTCTTCGCCGAGTCTTTCTTTGTTCGAACGGAGTGTCTCCGTTTCATGTCCCTGCGCGGCTTCGAGATCTTTTTCGGCCTTCTTCAGTGTCCTGCAATCCTTATCCAGGGAAAGACATTTTTTTTGATTCTCCTTCGCCATCGCCTCAACCCGTGTTTTTGCTTCCTTGACTGCCTCGATCAGTTCTTCGAAAGACGCTTCCTCCCTGTCCATGTCCGGAAGCGGGACTTCCATGCAGCCCAGAAGCGGATTTCCCATGCAGTCCCGTATCGTTATCCTAAGCTGCCCCTCGTATTCCTCCAGGGATGTCTTTGCTATTTCTGCTTCCGTATTTGCATGGTTCTTTTTCTCCTGAAGCCCGGACTCTTCTTCCTGAAGTTTTTTGAAATCCTCCTCCGAAATCGACGCCTCCTTCAGTCTGGCCGGCTCCGGATGATGCACGGATCCACACACCGGGCACTTCTCTCCGTCCACAAGCTTTTCCGCCAGGATACCGGCCCTGCCGTCTTCGAGAATACGTTCAGCCTCTTCCCTTCTGTCGCTGGCTTCTTCATATCTGACACGTGCGTCTAAAAATGCTTTCTGTTTTTTGGAAAGTTCCTTTTTCCTCTTTTCCCTACCCGGAACCTGGTCTTCTATGATTGCCCCTAATTTTGCCAAGAACTCCTTAAGCTTTTCACCCTCGTTTTCTGCCATTTTCAATTCAGCCGGTTTCTCTCTTAATTCCCTGACTGTCCTGTTAAGAGTTGTTATCTTCCCTTTGAGGGAAACCTCACATTCCTTTATCGCCGCTTCCTCTGTGCTGATCTTTTGATCCAGTTTCCCAAGTTCTTTTCGCTTTTTTTCGAGATCCTCTCTCTGCCGATATTTCTGTTCCTCCTCGTCAATCCTGCTGATCGTCCGCTTTAACCTGTCAGCCTCCGGCTCCAGCTTCCTGGCATTGTCCAAGGCGTCTTTCGCCTGCCCGACAGCCGCCTCAGCCGCCTTCCGATTGGATTCTGTCGCTTCAATCCGCTCTTGGGTCAGGAAAATCTCATCGCGCTTTTGTCTCCAGGCGGTATAAGACGGGTTTACCTTGCGGGTGGCTTTCTTCTGCCTGTCCAAAAGCCGGCCGATTTCTTCTATGTCCGTCCTTCTATTCTCGAGCTTCTCTTTTTCCTTTTCAAGCCGGTTCCTTTTCTCAATGAAACCGTTATTGATCCTGGCAAGCGCAAGCTTCTCATTGTTCTTCTTTGACTCCGCCTCTGCTTTGTTCAAGTCTGCCTTCATCCGCTTTAAATTTTCTTTTTCCGACAGAATCAGGCGTTCCACTAAGCTTAAGATTTCCTCCAAATTCCACGCACTCCCGGATCGTCCCGCCCTGCCCTTGAGTTCCTCCAGTTCGTCAAAAAGCACATCCTCCGTACTTGCCGACACGTCCCCAAAATGCTGAATAATACTGTTTTCATCCTCTGTCCTAATCTTGCTGCTTGCGTCCATCCGATCCTTTAATCTGTATTCTATATTTTTATAGCCATTGGTCATAAAAATAGTGCGCAGTATCTCCGTTCTCTGATCCGTTTTTGCATTCAGCAAATCCCAGAATTCCCCCTGGGCGATCATCACAATCTGTTTAAACTGCTTCTCATCAATATGCAGCTGTTCCTTTACCGCATGGTTCACCTGGGTCAGGCCCTCGATGGGCGCCTGCCCATCTTCATAAAG
>CANDMD010000043.1 GCA_947385725.1 uncultured Lachnospiraceae bacterium
AGATCCTGAACTGTGACTGGAGTTCAGACGTGTGCTCTTCCGATCTAGTGACCGGCGTTGAAAGCAAATTTTACCGTTTCCCCGGAGGATCCTCCAACAGGGTCAGCGATGTTGACATGAAGGAGTTTGCCGATTATCTGGAAAGCCAGGGCGTTCAGTTCTATGACTGGAATATTTCTTCGGGGGATGCTTCGAAGGTTCCCCTTTCTGTGGATACACTGGTCAGGAACAGTATGGAAGGAATTGAGGATAACAGTACCTCGATTATCTTATTCCATGATTCCGCGGATAAGCGGACTACGGTGGACGCGCTGCCTATTATCATTGAGAGGATCCAGGCAATGAAGGATACTGTGATACTTCCGATTACGGAGGAAACGGTGCCTATTCAACATATACACTGATAAATGAATGAACGGAGGAGTAAGATAACATGGGTTTTTTCTCGGATTTGAGGGAAGATTTGTCCCAGGCAGTCAATGAACTGATGCCTGCGGAAGAACAGATCAGACCTGGGGAAGAGCAGGAGATGGCAAAGCCTGTCGTCCAGGCAGCGGCGAAAGAGCCTAAGCCGGCGGCAACAAAAAAAGCTGCTGAAAAGCCTGTCTATTCTCTGGAAGAGATGCTGGAAAATATTGACAGCTTCAGACTGGATGAGGAGGAAGCAGCAGGAACGGAGGAAATCCTGTCAGGAGAGCCCGACCTTGTAGCGGAGGCGAAGCCTTCGGTGGAGATGCCTGTGCCGGAGGCAGTTCCTATGGAGGAACTGCTGAAAAAAGCGCCTGTGGAGGAGGGAACTGTGGCAGAGGAAGCGCCAGAGGAGATGTCTGTGGAGGAAGGGATCACAGAGGAGGATCTGCTGAAAGAAGCGTTTGCGGAGGAAGAAGCTGCGGCAGAGGAACCGCCGGAGGAAATGCCTGTTGAGGAAGGGATCACAGAGGAGGATCTGACGAAAGAAGCGTTTGCGGAGGAAGAAACTGCGGCAGAGGAACCGCCGGAGGTAATGCCTGTGGAGGAAGGAACCGCAGAGGAGGAACTGCAGAAAGAAGCGTTTGCGGAGGAAGAAACTGTGGAAGAGGAACCACCGGAGGAAATGCCTGTGGAGGAAGAGACCGCAGGGGAGGAACCCCAAAAGGAAATGCCTGTGGAGGAAGGAACCGCAGGGGAGGAACCACCGGAGGAAACGTCTGTGAAGGCAGAATCCGCAGGGGAGGCACCCCAAAAGGAAATGCCTGTAAAGGAAGGAACCGCAGAGGAAGGACTGCTGAAAGAAGCGCCTGCGGAGGAAGAAACTGTGGAAGAGGAACCACCGGAGAAAATGCCTGTGGAGGAAGAGACCGCAGAGGAGAAACTGGCTGGGGAAGCTTTCCCGGAAGGTTCGAAATCACAGGATATGCCGGCAGAGGAGCCGAAGAAGGAATCTGTGGCGGCAGAATCCCCTGTCGGATCAGAGGGAGATATTATGCAAAGGAGCATGCCTACAGGCGCTCAGATGCAGGGAGATAATAAGGAAAAGGAGATCATTGAAAGTATGGACACATTCAGCATGACAGAAAATAATCAGGAAGAACAAAGCAAAGGAGCAGAGGAAACAATGGAGACAATGGAGACAATGGAAACGATGGAAGCAGCAGGCGAGAGAGTAGCCGCGGACGAAACAGCCGTTATCACAGGGGCCATGGTTATCAAGGGTGACATTACCACAGAGGGATCTATCGATGTGATCGGTACTGTAAACGGTAATATTGAATCTTTTGGAAAGCTGAATATCACCGGCCATATTATTGGAAATTCAAAAGCGGCTGAAATTTATGCAGAGGGCGCTAAGATTAACGGTGAAGTGATCAGCGAAGGCGCGGTTAAAATCGGAGCGAGCTCTGTCATCATCGGAAATATCACGGCTACCAGCGCAGTGATCGCAGGCGCGGTAAAGGGCGATATTGATGTAAAGGGTCCCGTTATCCTGGATACCTCCGCAATTGTAATGGGCAACATAAAATCGAAATCCGTACAGATCAATAATGGTGCGGTGATCGAGGGTATGTGCTCCCAGTGCTACGCAGATGTCAGCCCTACTACTTTCTTTGAGGAATATAAGCCGGAGCCTGTACGTAAAACAAAATCTAAATAAGGAGATTGCCGGGTATGCACAGGATTCTTTTAAAATTGAGCGGAGAGGCGCTTGCAGGTGACAAAAGGACGGGATTCGATGAGGAAACCGTCAGAAGGGTGGCACTCCAGGTAAAGCAGTTGGTGGAGGACAACATCCAAGTAGGAATTGTGATTGGCGGCGGAAACTTCTGGAGGGGTCGTACCAGTGAGAACATTGATCGCGCCAAGGCGGATCAGATCGGTATGCTGGCAACTGTAATGAACTGCATTTATGTCTCGGAGATTTTTCGGTCTGCCGGAATGAAAACCAGTATTTTGACCCCTTTTGCATGTGGAACCTTTACCGGACTATTTTCAAAGGATGAGGCGGTCAGATGCCTGGAAGAAGGACAGGTAGTCTTCTTTGCAGGCGGTACAGGGCATCCATATTTTTCCACGGATACCGGTGTGGTGCTTCGGGCAATAGAGGTTGAGGCTGAGGTGATCCTTCTGGCCAAAGCCGTGGATGGTGTCTACGATGACGATCCTAATAAGAATCCTGACGCAAAGAAATACACGGAGGTTACAATTGAGGAGGTCATTGCCAGGAACCTTCAGGTGGTTGACATGACGGCTTCCATTCTGGCAAGGGATAATAAGATGCCTATGTGGGTGTTCGGATTAAATGAAGAAAACAGCATTGTCAATACTGTTAAGGGCAGATTTAACGGAACGAAGGTGTCGGTTTAGATCCGGTAGGATAAAAAAGAAAGGAACAGATTATGGACGCTAGATTACAACAGTATGATGATAAGATGAAGAAAACAGTGGATTTCCTGATATCGGACTATGCGACCATCCGCGCGGGACGCGCTAATCCCCATGTCCTGGATAAGATCAGGGTGGATTATTACGGTACACCAACACCGATCCAGCAGGTAGGCAACGTCACTGTGCCGGATCCCCGTATCATTCAGATCGCTCCATGGGAGAAGAACCTGCTGAGGGAAATTGAAAAAGCGATCATGACTTCTGACCTGGGAATCAATCCATCCAATGACGGCAGTGTGATCAGGCTGGTATTTCCGGAACTGACGGAGGAGCGCAGAAAGGATCTGGTAAAAGAGATCAAAAAGAAGGCTGAGGAAGGCAAGGTGGCTGTCCGCAATATCCGCAGGGATGGAAATGACGCCTTTAAGAAATTGTCCAAGGAAGACGTATCCGAGGATGAGATCAAACAGCTGGGAGAACAGCTGCAGAAAATGACTGACAAGTATATCAAGGACATTGACAGGCTGATGGAGGAGAAGTCCAAGGAAATCATGACAGTTTAAGGATTCATTATGTGGGTTCACAGCAGTGAAAAAGCGGGGAGTGGAGAGAAATCCGCTCCCCTTTTGTTCATTCGGACGGTAGAAAGGAACAGGCAGTATGAGTGAGGAATTGAAGATGCCGCAGCATGTGGCGATCATTCTGGACGGGAACGGCAGGTGGGCGAAGTCCAAGGGAATGCCCCGCAATTACGGACACGTCCAGGGGGCGAAGACCGTGGAGGTGATCTGCGAGGAAGCATATAAGATGGGAATACAGTATCTGACGGTATACGCCTTTTCCACTGAGAACTGGAATCGCCCCCAGAGTGAGGTGGATGCCCTGATGAAGCTGCTGCGCAATTATATGAAAACCTGTCTGCAGACGGCGAAGAAGAACCGTATGTGCGTCAGGGTCCTGGGAGAAAAATCCCGGCTCGACGAAGACATCCGCAACAGGATCGGGGAACTGGAGGAGGCGACAAAAGATAATGATGGGCTTCATTTTCAGATTGCCATCAATTATGGAGGGCGGGATGAGATTGTAAGGGCTTCCAGGAAAATGGCGGCGAAGGTCGCGGCAGGAGAGTTAAAGCCGGAGGATATCACAGAGGATACCCTGGGCGGTTGTCTGGATACTGCTGGGATCCCTGATCCGGATCTGCTGATCCGGACATGTGATGAACAGCGTATTTCGAATTTCCTGCTCTGGCAGCTGGCATACACGGAATTCTACTTTACGCCCGTGCCCTGGCCGGATTTCACAAAGGAAGAATTGATAAAAGCTGTGGAAGCATATAATCATAGAGACAGAAGATACGGCGGGGTGAAGGAGGAATAAATCCATGTTTTGGACCAGATTGTTCAGTGGAATCATTTTGTTGGCGATCGCTATCGGCACGATCTGGCTGGGCGGACCTGTGCTGACAGCAGTATTGCTGGTAGTTTCGCTGATAGGATATCGCGAACTGACCAAGGCTTTGGGAGCGGCATCCGGGGAAAAAAAGGTGGTGGCAAAAGACAATGCCTCCTCAAGGTCCTCGTTTTTCCTGGTGCCTCCGGGCATAACGGCGATTGAAATGACCGGCATGGCCGGTACGGTGCTATATTATGGGATGATACAGTATTTCATGAAAACGGAGCAGGAATCCGGGGTGTGGAATTCCCAGGAGGGTATCGTATGGCTTCTGGCCTGTATTGTGCTGGTCTTTCTGGTGCAGCTGTCAGTCTATGTCTTTGCATTTCCGAAATATCAGGCGGAGCAGGTGATGGCTGGATTCTTTTCTTTTGTATACGCCCCCGTGATGCTGTCCTTTATTGAACTGACAAGAATGACAGGGGTGGGCATTATTATAGTATGGCTCATCCTGATCAGTTCCTGGGGATGCGATACCTGTGCCTATGCGGTGGGAAAGCTGATCGGGAGAAAGAAAATATTTCCTGTTTTGAGCCCCAAGAAATCCCTGGAGGGATGCATCGGCGGAGTGCTGGGCGCGGCGCTTTTAGGCTTTTTATATGGAAAATTCCTGGTGGGTATGTTTCCCATAACAGTAGATACCTTTGCATGGCAGGCGGCGCTAATCTGCGCCCTGGGCGCAGTTGTGAGCATGGTGGGGGATCTGGCGGCATCCGCCATTAAACGGAATAAGGGGATCAAGGATTACGGAAAGCTGATTCCCGGCCACGGCGGCATCATGGATCGCTTTGACAGTGTGATCATCACGGCACCCATTGTTTATTTTATGACGATGTTCCTGATTGGACATTAGAAAAAGAGGACCCTTATGAAAAAAATAGCGATTTTAGGTTCTACCGGGTCAATCGGCACACAGACTCTGGAGGTGGTGCGCTGCAATCCTGATTTGCAGGTGTCTGCGCTGGCCGCAGGCCGCAGCGTGGAGAAAATGGAGGAACAGATCAGGGAGTTTCATCCTGCCCTGGCCGCCATGTGGACGGAGGAAGCGGCGGCGGAACTGCGGATTAGGGTGGCGGATACCGGTGTCAAAGTGGTCTCGGGGATGGAGGGACTTCTGGAAATTGCCGTTATGCCGGAGAGTCAGGTATTGGTCACCGCCATTGTGGGAATGATCGGTATTAAGCCTACCATTGCGGCCATCCAGGCGGGAAAGGACATTGCGCTTGCAAATAAGGAAACGCTGGTGACGGCGGGGCACATTATCATGCCCCTGGCAAAGAGCCATGGCGTTTCGGTGCTGCCTGTGGACAGTGAGCACAGCGCGATTTTTCAGTCATTGAACGGTGAACCTGTGGATAAAATAGAAAAGATCCTGCTGACCGCTTCAGGAGGCCCTTTCAGGGGCAGAACCAGGGAACAGCTTCAGGATATCCGGGTGGAGGATGCGCTAAAGCATCCCAACTGGGCAATGGGAAAGAAGATAACCATTGACTCCTCCACGCTGGTGAATAAGGGGCTGGAGGTCATGGAAGCCAAATGGCTGTTCGGGGTGGATCTTGACAGAATACAGGTGGTAGTGCATCCCCAGAGCATTATTCACTCAGCGGTGCAGTTTGTGGACGGTGCGATCATGGCACAGCTTGGCGTTCCGGATATGAAGCTGCCGATCCAGTATGCGTTATTTTACCCGGACAGGCGGCCCATGGCGGGAAAGCGGGTGGACTTTTTCGACCTGGCGCAGATTACTTTCGAGAAACCTGACACGGAGACCTTTACCGGCCTGGCGCTGGCTTACGAGGCAGCCGGAGCGGGAGGGAGCCTGCCCACTGTGTATAACGCTGCCAACGAGAAGGCTGTAGCGCTGTTCCTGGAACGCCGGATCACTTATCTGCAGATACCGGAGCTGATCGGGGAGGCAATGGAACGGCACAAGGTGATCGGAAATCCTACTGTGGAGCAGATCCTGGAGACTGAGGCTGAGACCTGTGAATTTATTATAGGAAGGATGAAACAGTAAATATGACTCTGGTATTGTTTATTCTTATATTCGGGGTGGTGGTTATTGCACATGAGTTCGGGCATTTTCTGCTGGCAAAGGCAAATGGGATCCATGTGGTGGAATTTGCCGTGGGGATGGGACCTAACCTGTTCTCGGTAAAAAGGGGCGACACAAAATATTCCCTGAAACTTTTTCCCATTGGCGGCGCCTGCATGTTTGAAGGCGAGGACGGCCTGAACGAGAGGGAGGGCGAACCCAGTGAGGGAGCCTTTAACAAGGCCGGTGTCTGGGGCAGGATTTCCACGGTGGCGGCAGGACCTGTTTTCAATTTTATCCTGGCTTTTATCGTAGCCTTTATTATGGTAAATATGAGTGATGTGTTTGCCATCCGGGATGCTGTGGCCTCCCAGGTCTCGGAGGGCGGCGGCGCGGAAGCGGCAGGGCTACAGGCCGGTGACAGGATCCTATCCATCAACGGGGAGAAGGTAAGGCTGTATCAGGAGATCTCACTTTACATGCAGGCTACTTACAGGGGTGGAGACCTGGAAATTGTCTATGAACGGGACGGGGAGCAGTATACTACCATACTGACGCCGCAGTATGATCAGGAGATGGGGACGTATCTGCTGGGTGTGATGAACGGTGAGTTCCAGGAGCCGGAGGGCTTTGAGACCTTTCAATATGCATGGTATGAGATACGCTATTCCGTCAAGGCTACTTATAAGAGCCTGGCAATGCTGTTCCGCGGACAGGTGGGCAGGGAGGATGTGGCAGGTCCTGTGGGTATTGCGGTAAATGTTGTGGGAAAGACTTACGATGAAGCGAAGAACTATGGCTGGCAGAGCGTGCTGATCAGTATGCTCAATATTGTTCTGATGCTGTCGGTGAACCTGGGCATTCTGAATCTGCTGCCCGTCCCTGCATTGGACGGGGGCAGGCTGGTATTCCTGCTGTTGGAGGTCATACGCGGAAAACCTGTGCCGCCGGAGAAGGAGGGCATGGTACACTTTGTGGGTCTGGTGTTTTTTATGGTATTGATGGTATTCATTTTCTTTAATGATCTGGTAAATATCTTTATGCATTGATCTTTGAGGCAGCGGGCCAGATGCCGTGTGATATTCTGCAAACACGGACATTTGGCATATGCTGCGGAGTCCGTTTTGATTCCATGATTTGAATTGAGAAACAATTGAATATGGGTGATGATCCATATAAATATCATGCAATATAAATAACACATGGTATTGAAGACAATTGGCATAACGAAATAAATAACAGTTGGTGCAATGGCATAAATAGCAATTGATATAATAATGTAAATAACAGTTGATATCAGAAAACGGGAGGATTGCCCATGGAATTTATGACAGGGTATTACAGGCAGAATGAGGACTCCACGGCTTTGCTGTTACAGCAATATGTGTGTCAGGGAGTGCCGGTCTGTCTCGGATGTATTTGCGGCGGAGAGAGCCGTGAGGCGGGAATTGCGGGCGGGTTGTTCACAGGGCGGATCCTGGGGGAATTTCGTAAGTTAAGTCTGCTGAGGGCGGTGAAACAGCCGCTGAAATGCCTGAAAAGGATGGAACGGCAGATATACAAATATCGGCAGGGAAGTGCGATACCCCCGGATTTTTGGATGGCGGGGATTCTGTCCGTGGAGGAAGAATTCCTGCTTTTCTATGAAGGTGCGGTAAAGATTGCTCTGTGCAATACCGGCTTTGGGCGCCCTGCACTGCATGAGATTGGTGGGAATGACTATATGTGCGGGACGGGGGCAGGATTACAGATGCAGCGGGGGATTATGGAGGCCGGCATCGGTGTCCTGCTGGCCTCGGAGAGTTTTTATGGGAATATTCCCGGAGAGGATATGCAAAATTGCCTGTGGGTAAAGGAGATCAGGGATTCGGGACAGGCTCAGAGGCGGCTGAGGGAACTTGGAAGGATGGCGGAACGACAGGGAGGCAGGCAGATTGGGGCGCTGCTTCTTGAGGTCAGGTAAAAGTGTGAGAAGAATTTCTAAGACGCCAAGAGGGGGCATGGCCCACCTCTTTAGTACGACGTCTAAGAAATTCTAAATCTCACACTGAAGAACGCAAAAGCAGCGTTCTTCTCACTGAATGTTTGTGCCGCAGGAGGCGGCATGGCGGGAAGTGTGAGAAGAGTTTCCGGTATATGAAGAAGGATATGGAAGATTTGGAGGATATGAGGAGTATAGTGAATGTAAGGAATCTGGAGAATATGAGGAATATGGTGAATGTAAGGAATCTGGAGGATATGGGGAATATAGTGAATGTAAGGAATCTGGAGGATATGGGGAAGAATATGGATTATCGATTGAAGCATGTTATTGGAGAAGGGGCTTTTTCCAGGGTGTATCTGGCGGAAGACAGGAATGGGCAGCAGTATGCATGCAAAGTCAGCACCGAAGCGGGACTGTTAAGATGGGAAGCGGAAATTCTGGGCAGCCTGCATCACCCGCTCTTTCCTGTGTATGTGGGGTATGAGGAAAACGGTGGCGGGGGAAAGCTTTTCATGGAATATATTCCAGGCAGGAATCTGAGGGAAATGATGCGGGTCAGAAAGTTTTCCGCCAGGCAGACCATGAGGTTTGCGGGAGAGCTGGCTGATGGACTACGGTATCTTCATGAGAGACAGCCGGTGATCCTTTACCGAGACTTGAAACCGGAAAATATCATGCTCTGTGAGAATGGGCATATCAGACTGATCGATCTCGGCTGTGCCTGCTGCCAGGACGCACAGGGCGGAGCGAAGACCGGGACGCCCGGTTTTGCCCCGCAGGAGCAGCTGGTTTCAGGAAGAACCGCAGGGGTTTACAGTGATGTATATGCGCTGGGAAAGACTGTGCAGAGCATGTTGGCGGAGAAAGGGCGATGCTGTGACAGAGAAGGGGAATGCGTCGAGAAATCCTATGGAAGGAGGCGAAAGCGCCGTATGGGAGGGAATTGCCCCAATATGAAACGAAAGTATTTCAGGGAAGAAAGAATATGCCGCCGTCGTTTGGAGCGTATGATAAATTTCGCTGTGCGCGACGATTTCAGACAGAGGCCTCAGGACATGGCGGAGGTGTTGTGTATTCTTACCGGACAAAAAAAGGTTGAGAAAGAAGTTATCTGTGAAAAAAATATTTGGGAAAGCCACTATAAAAACCCTTGCAGTTTGCCGCCAATTTGATATACTTAAGAAAGAAGGTACGTGCACGGGCACAGTACGACAAAATACATAGAAAAGGAGATTTTAGGTATGCGTTTTTTCATTGATACCGCTAAGGTAGAGGACATCAGGAAGGCAAATGATATGGGTGTAATCTGTGGTGTTACCACCAATCCGTCCCTGATTGCAAAAGAAGGCAGAGTGTTTGAGGAAGTGATCGCGGAGATCGCCTCCATTGTGGACGGACCTATCAGTGGCGAGGTAAAAGCTACTACCGTGGATGCGGAAGGGATGATCGAAGAGGGAAGAGCGATTGCCAAGATCCATCCTAACATGGTAGTCAAGATCCCCATGACTGCAGAAGGACTGAAAGCCTGCAAAGTATTGAGCTCCGAAGGAGTTAAGACGAATGTGACCCTGGTCTTTACGGCAAACCAGGCACTGCTGGCAGCGCGGGCCGGCGCAACTTATGTATCTCCTTTTCTCGGACGTCTGGATGATATCAGCCAGAGAGGCGTGGATCTGATCCGTGAGATTTCCGATATCTTTGCGATGACTGATCTGGAGACCCAGATTATCTGTGCAAGCGTCCGCAATCCTGTGCATGTGACAGACTGTGCGCTGGCAGGAGCTGACATTGCCACTGTTCCCTATTCCGTGATTGAGCAGATGGTAAAGCATCCCCTGACAGATGCGGGAATCGCGAAGTTCCAGGCAGATTACAAGGCGGTGTTTGGAGAGTAACCATTCTTTGCGAGAGTTATAGTCAGGACTTTGGTAAACATAAAAATCCCCGGCATCATACCATTTCCATATGAGCCGGGAATTTTATGTTCTTGTAATTATTCTTTTTGCTTTATGAACTCAAGTTCAGCTTTGAGGGCGGCGATCTGAGCGTCTTTCTCGGAAACGGCATCCTGCATGTCAGCAATCCGTGTCTCTAAGTCATTGATTTCCTCATGCTGTTTTGCAATACGGCACTCCCGACGGTAATAATCTTCGCGCGCTTCACACCATCAATCATCATTTTTACGGTGTGGATGACTTGATAATAAACATAACAGGCTGAAAATTAAATTTCCAGCCTGCTGATTTCGTGTTATAATCAATTTCAGAAGGATTTCGAAATCGATGGGAGGAGTACACAGATGGATCATTTCATGGAGCTGCTGGAAACCAGGCGTACCTATCGCCGCTTTGAACAGAGGGAGATTTCCCAGGACATCATAGATGATATCCTGACGGCGGCAAGACTGGCTTCCAGCGCCGCAAACAGACAACCGTTGACTTATATCGTGATAAAGGAGCCGGATAAGGTGGCGGGGGTATTTGCCCACACGAAATGGGCGGGAGCGCTGCCGCCGGAGCAGGGACAGCCAAAGGAGGAGGAGAGACCGGTTTTGTTTATCGCCGTGGTGGAAAATCTTGCGGTCAATCCTGACTGCGATACGGACGCAGGGCTCGCCATTGGCAATATGACGCTGGCGGCCTGGAACAGGGGCGTGGGCAGCTGTATTATTGGCGCCTGCAATAAGCCTGCGCTGGCGGAGATGTTCGGACTGACACAGTCCCAGGCGCTTCATACAGTGGTTGCCTTTGGATATCCATCCCATGCGAGTCGTGTTGTGGATATGGAGGATCCGACGCAGTTTAAATATTATCTGGATGAGAAGAGGGATTACTGCGTTCCAAAGCGTAGACTGTCGGATGTTGTGCGGTATCTGTAGCGCAGGGATATAGTAGGGAGGTATAAAATGAAAATGCAATTAAGACTGGAACATATTGAGGACACGCAGCTTGGCGTGCGGTGGCAGCCCGGGGACAGTGAAGGGTGTACTTACAAACTCTACTGGTCGGACCGTTACAGCGATACTATGGAATATAAGTGCATCTATGAGGGAACGGATACCTGCTTTACTTTAAGGAAAGCGACACATATTCCTCATTATTTAAAAGTGGAAGCATGGTGCGGCGGAAAAAAGCAGGGAGAGAGCGAACTGCTGAGGACCCCTGTGAAGAAGGTATTCCACGAGCAGCTTGAGAAGCTGAACAGGGGATTGATCGCCATGGCTGCAAAAGAAGGTGTATTCCTGGCCTGGAGAATGTTTCTGGATGAGGTTACAGGATATACTGAGACCGGAATGAGCGGAACCGACTATATGGTGTATAAGAACGGTGAAAGGCTTGCACTGGTGACGGACAGTACCAATTACCTGGACAGGGAGGGGACACTGCAGGATACCTATGCCGTGTCTGCCGTGCATGCCCACGGAGAAGAGCCGCCCTGCCAGGAAGTACCTGTCAACCCAAAAGAATACATGGAGATTCCCATGCAGATCCCGGAGGGAGGCGTCACGCCTGCAGGGGAAGCCTACACCTACAGTGCAAATGATATGAGCGTGGGGGATGTGGACGGCGACGGGGAGTACGAGTTTTTTGTAAAATGGGATCCCTCCAACGCCCATGATGTGTCTCACAGAGGATATACGGGGAAATGTTTTATTGACTGCTATAAGCTTTCCGGCAGGCTGCTGTGGCGTCTTGACATGGGGGTAAATATTCGGGCGGGCGCCCATTATACCCAGTTTATGGTCTATGATTTTGACGGGGACGGAAAAGCGGAAATGTCCGTGAAGACGGCTCCCGGCACCTGTATGATCACTTACAATGAGGACGGGACGGTAAAAGAAAGGAAATACATTACTTTGCCGGGAGAGGATACGGCGAAGGGTGTCACGCATGAAGACAATTATGTATGCAGTGCGAAGGATTATTATCGTCATATCGTCAGGCTGTTCCAAAACTGGCAGGATCAGGAGGAGGTAAAGAGCGGACAGTGGCCCGCCACACTGGAGGAATGCTTTTCCACAGAAGATGCTCCCATGGCAAAGCTGTATGAATATCCTTTGTCACAGCAGGACGCGGAGGCTCTTGCGGATTATTTCATTGACGTGTACGCGCCTTCCAGAAGCGGCAAAAACGAACTCCGTAAATTTGAGGGATTCATTTATGAGGGGCCGGAATATCTGACCATGTTCGGCGGAGACGGAACGGAGCTGGAGACGATCCGGTTTCCCCATCCCAGAGAGGACGATGGCCTCAGGTGGGGCGATTATGCCATGAGGCGTATCGAACCCTGCAACAGGGTTGACAGATTCCTGTCCGGTGTGGCATATCTGGACGGGGAGAGACCGTATCTGATCATCTGCCGCGGTTATTACACCAGGACTACCATTGTGGCATATGACTTTTTCGAGGGAAAGCACAGGGTCCGCTTTGATATTGACAGCGGCTATGTGCCTATGGACAATCCTTTCTGCTCCGGCCCTCATGAAGCCATGGGAACGGATCCTGTCTACGGCTGTCTGGCGGGACAGGGGGATCACAGTCTTTCCACGGCGGATGTGGACGGCGATGGCTGCCAGGAGATCATTTATGGGGCCGCGGTCATTGACCACGACGGAAGCGTGCTCTATTCTTCCCGGGGAAAGCTCCCCGACGGGCGGGACGCCAAGCTTGGCCACGGTGACGCCATGCATGTGGCGGTTATCGACCCTGACAGACCGGGTTTCCAGATCTTTAACGTGTTTGAGGGAGCGAAGGCTGCGCCCTACGGGTGGGCCCTGCGTGACGCGGAGACGGGAGAGGTTTTCTTTGGCGAGTATGCGGAAACGGATCTGGGCCGCTGTATGATCGGCGACGTCAATCCCCATGTCAGAGGATTGTGCGTCTGGGTAAAGGAAATGTACGACTGTAAAGGAAATAAACTGCCTGACAAGGTGCTGGGAACGAATCAGAGCATTCGATTTGCGGCGGATCTCAGCACGCAGGTAATGGACGGCGTGGATTATATCCACGAGAAGCACACCGGCATTGTAAATGACAATACCCATGGTATTCTGTTAAAGCCGGAGGGAACGCTGACCAACAACGGCACCAAGGGGAATCCTTGTCTGATAGCGGATATTTTCGGGGATTTCAGGGAGGAACTTCTGCTGCGCACTGAGGACAGCAGCGCCATCCGTATTTATACCAGCCTGGAGATCACGCATCACAAGCTGTTTACCCTGATGCATGACACCATGTACCGCACGGGCATCGCATGGCAGAATAACTGTTATAACCAGCCCTGTTATACAAAATTCTATTATGCCGGCGACATGGATTTCTCGCAGGTGCTGCCCTGGCTCAATGCGGAGAAGGTAGAATTGTAACATGACTGAAAAAAGAAGCATAAAAACATGACATATAACGGTTTGGAAAAGCATTGACAGAAGCAGTATGATATGTTGATTTACGAATAACATATCTGGAAAAGGAATATCATGGTTCTGTTTGTGCTTTGGGCATCTCGCTCACTTATCCCTTTGTGTAATCATTGAAGACGCGGGGGATGAGGTAAAAGGATTCCTGTACAAAGTCTCTTTCACGTGTTAAATGAAAGCAGCATATATTATTATGGCATTCAAAAGGAATATTTACAGGCTGTTTCCAGTCTGCTGGATGTAAAATTGCAGCCTATTGACCATCGACTGGAAAGTGTGGAGAGCCGGCTCGAAAAACTGGAGCCAGAAGTGTCGGCTGTCAAGATTGGTCAAATGGAACTGAGAAGTGATATTATAAAGCTGGAGCGGAGAATATCTGATGCATATCAGCTGGCGTTTGATGCCTGGGGTAGAAGTACGGAGAACAGATCCTGGCTTGAGCAAAGCAAGATGCATGCGTAATCCTCCACGCACCTTATGTGAATTCTGTAAAAAAGCAGTTGCTTTTTTTCCAGTCTTCTATTATAATACAAATACAAGATATAGATGCGGACATATAAAATAGCACAAAATATAGGCGAGATCGTATCCGTAACAGCTTGCGGCGCGGTCTCGTCCTCTTTGTACCAAAAGAAATGGCAGACAGGAGAGTGTTGTATGAAGATTCAGAAGAGAGATGGCAGGATCGTGCCCTATGGGGAGGACAAGATTATCGAGGCGATCCGCAAGGCAAATCATGAGGTGGAGGAAAACGACAGGGCGGATGACGTATTGGTGGATGAAATCCTGACAGCGATCCAGGCGGAGGGCAGGGAAATGCAAACGGTGGAGCATGTCCAGGATATCATCGAGCAGCATCTGGTGGAGCACAATAAATATGCCCTTGCCAAGAAATATATCGTTTACCGCTACCAGAGGAGCCTGCTGCGCAAATCCAATACCACGGATGAATCCATTCTGAGGCTGATCCGCAACGAAAATAAGGAGCTTGCGGAGGAGAACTCCAACAAAAATACAAGGCTTGCCTCCACACAGCGCGACTATATTGCCGGAGAGGTATCCCGGGATGTGACAAGGCGGCTGCTCCTCCCGGAGCATATTGCCCTGGCTCATGAGAACGGGGTGCTTCATTTCCATGACGCGGATTACTTTATCCAGCCTATTTTCAATTGTTGCCTGATCAACATTCAGGATATGCTGGACAACGGTACTTCCATCAACGGCAAAATGATTGAATCGCCCAAAAGCTTCCAGGTGGCCTGCACTGTCACCACCCAGATCATTGCGGCGGTGGCCAGCAACCAGTACGGCGGCCAGTCCGTAAATATCAGGCATCTGGGGAAATATCTGCGCAGGAGCAGGGAGAAGTTTGAAAGGCAGCTCAGGGATGAATTGGGGGATTCCATGGATGAGGTTACGCGGAACAGGATCGTGGAGATCCGCCTGCGGGATGAACTGCGGTCAGGAGTCCAGACCATCCAGTACCAGATCAACACACTGATGACCACCAATGGTCAGTCTCCTTTTGTGACGCTGTTTCTGCATATTGATGAGAATGACGAATACGTTGAGGAGACGGTACAGATCATTGAAGAGATCCTGCGGCAGCGTCTTCAGGGAACGAAAAACGAGCAGGGTGTCTATGTGACGCCGGCGTTTCCCAAGCTGATCTATGTGCTGGACGAAAATAACTGCTTAAAGGGTGGAAAGTACGATTATGTTACCAGGTTGGCGGCAAGGTGTTCCGCGAAAAGGATGTATCCCGATTACATCTCCGCGAAGAAAATGAGGGAGAATTACGAGGGAAATGTCTTTTCCTGCATGGGATGCCGGTCTTTCCTGGCTCCCTGGAAGGACGGACAGGGCAATTATCAATTCGAGGGTCGCTTTAACCAGGGCGTGGTCAGCCTGAATCTACCCCAGATCGGTATCCTTGCCAAAGGTGACGAGGAGGTGTTCTGGAAGCTGATGGACGAGAGGCTGGAGCTGTGTTATGAGGCACTGATGTGCCGTCATAAGGCGCTTTTGGGTGTGCTTTCCGATGTCAGCCCGATCCACTGGCAGTATGGGGCCATCGCCAGACTGAAGAAGGGCGAGGCCATTGACAAACTTCTGTACGGCGGATATTCCAGCATCTCCCTGGGATATATCGGACTGTATGAAACCACCTATCTGATGAAGGGATGCAGTCACACGGAAGACAGGGGCAGGGAGTTTGCCATGCGCGTCATGGATCGCATGAATGAGGCGGTACGGAAGTGGAAAGAGGAGACCAACATCGGCTTTGCGTTGTACGGAACGCCGGCGGAGACGCTGTGCTACCGCTTTGCAAGGATAGACAGGGAAAAGTTCGGCGACATTCCCAATGTGACGGACAAGGGCTATTATACCAACTCCTACCATGTGGATGTGCGGGAGCCCATCGATGCTTTTTCCAAGTTTACGTTTGAGAGCCAGTTTCAGAATAAATCCCTGGGAGGAGCCATTTCCTATGTGGAGATCCCAAATCTCCGAAACAATGTGGAGGCATTGGAGGAACTGATCCGTTATATATACGACAATATCCAGTACGGTGAGTTCAATACGAAGTCGGATTACTGTCATGTGTGCGGTTATGACGGCGAGATAGAGATCAATGAGGATGTCGAGTGGGAGTGTCCCCAGTGCCATAATAAGGATCATTCCAAGATGAACGTGACCAGGCGCACCTGCGGTTATCTGGGTGAGAATTTCTGGAATACCGGGAAGACGAAAGAGATCA
Organism: uncultured Lachnospiraceae bacterium; assembly: GCA_947385725.1. Classification (GTDB taxonomy): domain Bacteria; phylum Bacillota; class Clostridia; order Lachnospirales; family Lachnospiraceae; genus Acetatifactor. The sequence continues at coordinate 16,514 of CANDMD010000043.1, forward strand.
AGGCCAGGGTGCTGCACCTCTAAAAGTGTGTAAAAAGTTACACAAATTGCTAAAGCAATTTGAAGAATGCCAAGCGAATGAATTCGCTTTGCGCAGGCATTCTTTCTATGGAATGATTGTGCCGGCTGCGCTGGCATGACGGGAAGGCAGGATACCATGAACTATGCAGCGATCAAAAAGACGGACGTAGCCAATGGTCCCGGCGTCAGGGTATCCCTCTTCGTCAGCGGATGCACCCACGCCTGCAAGGGCTGCTTTAATAGGGAAGCCTGGGATTTCAACTATGGGGAGCCCTTTACGGCGGAGACGGAAGAGGTGATTCTGGAGGCTCTGTCGCATGACTATATCAGGGGGTTCAGCGTACTGGGCGGGGAGCCCATGGAACCTTCAAACCGTGGGATCGTACTGGAATTGCTGCGGAAGGTCAGGGAGGCATATCCGGAGAAGAGCATCTGGTGCTACACCGGTTATGATTATGAGGAGGATCTTCTGCAGTGGATCGCGGAGGGGGATGAGACAGTGGGGGAACTGCTGGAACTGACGGACGTGTTGGTGGATGGCGAGTTCATGGAGGAGAAGAGGGATCTGCGGCTGGCCTTCCGGGGGTCAGGAAACCAGCGGCTGATCGATATGAAAGCGACAAAAAACGCAGGGCATGTGGTATGCCTGCCGGAATAAAACATGTTATTTACTCTGCTCTGAGTGAACAGCAACTATAACAAAAAATCAGTCAGTCAAGAGAAAAAGACTGGTTGCCATTTCCGTCCATGTTCAGTATACTATAAGCAAAGGCCGGATGGAGGACAGAGATGACACAGTTTACGGAGAGAGCCATTAAGGAGGCGTTTATCAAGCTGCTCAATGAGAGACCTTTGGACAGGATCACCATAAAAGATATCGTGGAGGAATGCGGTGTGGCGCGCAATACGTTTTATTATCATTATGCCGATATACCCGCACTGCTGGAGAACATTATAAACGGTGAGATTGAACGGGTGCTGTCAGATACGGATTTGGACCAGGCATGGGAAGACGCGGTGATATCGGGGGCGCAGTTTGCACTGGAGAACAAGAGGTTTATCTATCATGTGTATAAATCAGTGCGCCATGAGGAAGCAGAGAGATACCTGAACAGCGTTGCGGGAGAGATCATGTGCAGATATGTAGCCAGGGTGGCGGAGGAGATACCGGCAAGCGGGGAGGATAAGCTGCTGATCGCGGAATTTTATAAGTCCGCCCTTGTGGGGATGATAGCGGGCTGGCTGGATCAGGGAATGAAAACGGATCCGGTGCATATCATCAAAAGGCTGGGTGCCATGCTGGAGGGAAACATTGAATTATCCCTGAGGCGGGTGGCATTCCTTCCGGAAAGGTAAGGTCCTGTGGGAACAGCCTGTACCGATGAATCGGGAGGCTGTCCATGTGCGTCTGTTGGGCATCCGATGCAGAATGTGTAAGAATTGGATATTTTTAAGGCAGTGTTCAAAAATTGGGCGCTGTCTTTTTTTTGTCAATTTCATTTTGGAAAAGAATTTCATAAAATATGCCTGTAATTGAGAAACAGAGTAACTATTTAAAAGGTAGTTGAAGGAGTTGAGAAAATGAAATTTGGTAAAGCGGTTGTAAAGTGCCGGATTCCCATTCTGATTCTGGCATTTGTGCTCCTGGTGCCCTCCGCCATTGGAATGATCAGGACACGGATCAATTATGATATGCTGACCTATCTGCCGGAAGACATCGATACGGTGATCGGTCAGGATATCCTGATGGAGGATTTTGGAAAAGGCGCGTTTTCCTTTGTCATCATTGAGGGGATGGAGCCTAAGGATGTGTCCGGATTAAAGGAGGATCTGGAGGCCATCGGTCATGTGGAGACAGTGCTCTGGTATGATAGCTTTATGGATGTTTCCGTACCCATGGAACTGCTTCCGGCAAAGTACCATGATGCCTTTAACGCGGGGGACGCCACCATGCTGGCGGTATTCTTTGACACCACCACCTCTGCTGACGAGACCATGACGGCTATTGCAGAGATCAGGAAGACCGCGGGGGAAAGGTGCTTTGTATCAGGCATGTCGGCCATGGTGACCGACCTGAAGGAACTGTGCGAAAAGGAAGAGCCTATTTACGTGGGGATTGCGGTGATCCTGGCCTGCGTGGCAATGATGATCTTCATGGATAACTGGATTATCCCGTTTGTGTTTCTGGCAAGTATCGGAATGGCAATCCTGCTGAATATGGGAACCAATTATTTCCTGGGGGAGATCTCCTACCTGACCAAGGCTCTTTCCGCGGTGCTCCAGCTGGCAGTGACCATGGATTACTCCATTTTCCTGTGGCACAGCTATGAGGAGCAGAAACGGGAGTATGGGGATAAAAAGACCGCCATGAGCGCTGCCATCGGAAAGACCATCACCTCTGTGGTTGGAAGCTCCATTACCACTGTGGCCGGTTTTGTGGCACTCTGCTTTATGAGTTACACCTTGGGGCTGGATCTGGGCGTGGTCATGGCAAAGGGGGTTGTCCTGGGCGTGATCGGCTGTGTGACGACGCTGCCCTCCATGATTCTGGCGTTGGATCAGGTGCTGGAGAAGACCAGGCACAGATCCCTGCTGCAGGATATGGACCGGATATCGGATTTCGTGACAAAGCGATTCCCCGTTTTCCTGGTTTTGTTTGCGGTCATACTGGTTCCGGCCTACTCGGGTTATAAACAGGCCAACAAGGAGGTCTACTACAACCTGGGTGATACGCTGCCCGGGGATATGGCTTATGTGATCGCCAACTCCAAACTGGAGGACTTATTCGGCGTGGGGGCTACCCACATGGTATTGGTAAATACGGACACGCCGCCAAAGGACGTAAAGGACATGATCGCTGAAATGGAACAGGTAGAAGGCATGAAATATGTGCTGGGGATGGAATCCGTGGTGGGATCCCTTGTGCCGGAAGAGATGATACCGGAATCAGTCGCGGAGGTGTTGAAGAGTGATGACTGGGAACTTTTGCTGGCAAACTCCGAGTATAAGACGGCGACGGATGAGGTCAACGCCCAGATCAATGAACTGAACGGTATCCTGAAAAAGTATGACGCGGGAGGAATGCTGATCGGGGAAGCACCCTGTACGAAGGATCTGATCGAGATCACGGATCTGGACTTTAAGACGGTAAACACCATATCCATTATCGCCATCTTTGGCATTATCGCGTTGGTGGAGAAAAGCATTACACTGCCGTTCATCCTGGTGGCGGTCATTGAATTCTCCATATTTATCAATCTGGGAATGGCGCATTATACAGACACATCGCTTCCCTTTATCGCGCCCATCTGTATCAGTACGATCCAACTCGGGGCAACGGTAGACTATGCGATCCTGATGACCACCAGATATAAGGAGGAGAGATATGCGGGCAAGGGGAAGAGAGAAGCCGTCAGCAGCGCGCTGAGTGTCTCCATCCCGTCTGTCATTGTCAGCGCCATGGGACTGTTTTCCGCAACCTTCGGCGTGGCGTTATACTCGGAGATAGATATTATTAAGGCATTGTGTAATCTGCTGGCAAGAGGCGCGGTTGTCAGTATGTTCAGTGTGATCCTGGTGCTGCCGTCAATGTTCATGGTGTTTGACAGAGTGATATGCGCGACCAGCGTGGGTTTCAGGAAAAAAGGGAAGCGGGTCAGGAGAGACCTGACGACTGAGGCCGGATGATGCCGTGACCCGGCCGGGCGAGAGCAGGATGCGCAAGGAAAGGGACGGATCCGAAGCAGAATGAAAGCAGGATAAAAGCAGGTCTGAAACAGAATAAAGGCAGATCGGAAGCAGAATAAAAGCAGACCGGAAGCAGACCAGGAACAGAATGGAAACAGGATAGAAAGGAATGAATTATATGTTAGACAGAGAGAGCAGGATCATAAAAGTAGGGGCAATCTGTGTGTCCGGCATTTTGATC
>CANDMD010000044.1 GCA_947385725.1 uncultured Lachnospiraceae bacterium
ACAACACCCAACAGAACACTCTTTCCCTACACGACGCTCTTCCGATCTACTAAGATTTTCTACTCTCGCCTGTAGCCAGCTGTTGCTTCTGCTGCCCTGTTTTCCTATTTGTTCATCCCATTCATATACCTTTACATTCTTTTGTGCGACAAAACAAATCACATATCTTACTCCACCCCAGAACCCCCTATTTACCAGCATAAGAACTTTAAGCAGAAATCCCAATACTCGTTTTGCTATCGGCCATATGATTGCCAGGAGCAACATGGCTGTCACTATTTCCACCAGTACCCTTAGAGGCAAAGGCAATATTATAATAAGCTTCCACAAGCCATAATATAATTGTTTCATTATCAATATTCCTCTGTATCTTCAACAAAGACCTCGTTTTGCTCCACATTGTTATCAGGTATGGCTTTTTGTTCCATTTCTCCACCGCTTGAATCTTTTTCTCCCAGCAATTTTATTGCAGCATTTTCCAAAGCGTGATCCGATAGGATACCGGAATCAGCAAGCTGTTTCAATACTGATAATCTGGTCATCATATTATTATTTCTGTTACGCTGCATTCTCTCGTCAAACTCTATACTATTGATTTCACCATTTGCATACGCCAAAAATGCCACAACATCTTCACCCATCTCTTCTCTAAGTGAATTTATACTTTTTGCCTGCTCTTTCCTTAAAGCCCCCCGTTTCTCTTCAATTACTTTTTGAGCCTCTAATTTTTTAATTTCCAGATTTGCCTTTTGTTCTACTTCGATACTTGCCTTTTCACCTTCATTCTCTAAAAAAATGCTGTTAGCCATTGTATCAAGCTTTGACTCAATAATGGCTTTCGCTCTCTCATCTAATTCCACTAAAACATTTAATGATACGATTTCAAGATAAGTCAATCCTGCTAAATAGTTTGTAAGTTCTTTCCGCAACTCATTTTCCAATTCAATCTGACTTTCAATATCATATTTTTTGTGAGTACATTCTATCAGTTCCTGTGCTTTGTTTTCTATCATGACATCGACATTCCACAAATTGTGATTAAACACAAATGCTACATCCTTTATGCGATATGATATTTTTAGGTTTACTGAAAACTTATAGTTGCCCGAGATATCAGCAATCCATTTATTCAGAGCAACCTGTATAACCTCTAATGATATCGTCATTTTCCTATTAAACCCACCAGCTCGAATCTTACTGCTTAAGGCAGGCTTTTGCGCTGTTATTACCAATATATTTCCATTGGTTTTTTCATCTCTGTATAATATATACGCTATTTTATCATCCGGCTTGGGCACGGAATCTAAAATGGAAAATTTAAAATTTTCGACCTTTAAAATAATGTTACTTTTATCCATGTGTATATTCTCCTTGCAATTTTTCCTATAACTTATTGTTAATTCTCCCAGCCGCCCTAACCGGCCTCCTGCTCTTCAGTGATATTTTTCTTAAAAAAAACTCCATGTTTTTCCTATCAGCATCACTTTCCTGAAAACTATTCAAAAATTGTTGCAGATAATCTATATCATTTTGATCACATCCACCATACTGGTATAAATATTTTTCCAAAAAAATTTTGGTAAATCTATGAAATTCCCTGTCTTTCCAAATGTATCTCCATAACTCCTGTATTTGGGGTGCAATATCATTTCTTATCAAACACATTTTAACAAAAATCATTTCCTTATTTTGTTTTTTTCTATTTACGTTTATATCCGATTGCAAATAATCAATTTCTAACAGCCAAAAAAAAATCAGCCCTACCATTGATTTTTCAAGTCGAAACCTCCTGTCGCTATACTTTTGCAATTTGTCATACAATACCATTACAATTGATTTAAAATAAACTGCCCTTCTTGCTCCAATTTCATAAAATGTTGGTAAATATTCCCTGTACTCACCTCTAATATCCCCTTGTGTTTCTCTCAGTAAATTATTAATGTATCCTTCTACTGCCATTTGGACTCTTTCCTGTCCCCACTCATTATTGACAGAAAGCATTAATGCAGCAAATGAATAATGGATATTTCTTTCTCTGCACCAATATACAAATAGCTTATTGATGTTTTCCCTATATCGCTCAGTTTCATATGCCCTGCCCATAATTTGGGAAACCGAAAAATCCACCCCAAAATTTTTCCTTGCAAAAAAGACTTTAATGACCACTCTGTTGAAATATTCAAAATCCAATTCTGCCAGTTTTGCCAACGCCTCTGTAGCCATAATGATTTTAGTACAATTTTTATCACAAATGTATCCGCTAAGCCACTTGATCAAAGTTTCCCTGAAAAATACAAATTCCATCCAAATACATCTCAAAATCCGCTTTGCATACTCCGGTTTTTGAAAACAAATAAATTCGCTTTCCACTCTCCCCATATGATTATATAGAACTCCATAATATTTTTTAGCTCCTGCTGTTTTCATCCTTTGCCTGTCAGGCACCGCTAATTTATCCGCTTTGGACTCATTCTGATTACCCTCCATCATATAAAATAGATTATCTGCCATTTCATAAATCCATAGATAAGGTGTCCGTTCAAAGACAGCAAGTGAAATAAGAAAAGCCATTTCAAAATCATTATAATGTTTTGTCAACCAGGCAACCAGCGTTGATTCATCTTTCACAATACAATCATCATAACTGAAATCACTATCCGGTTCTCTGCCTTTTAATGGTTCTGGAGAAAACTCAACATTATGCAGATCAGCCTGATCCCCTAGAACAATGCCTGAATTTTGCCCGATAATATATAGGTTTTTAATCATCAACTGTGATTCACGATTCTCCGCAGTATCATATTCCCCATTTAAATTACTGAAGATTTTACTACTTTGATCCTGTTTAGCGCCGTCTGGCTGTTCTTCAAAAAGAACTTTATTTTGTTCGTCTCCCTCTGGATTTATCTGTTCTTTTTGCACATCGCTTAATATTTTATTTTCATCTTCCATCACTTATCTCCAGGTAAAATTATTACAGTGTATGTATATGCACATTATCTCCCGCCACTATTCCACTATTCTTTTCTATCACATATAAATTCTTAATTGTAGTCTCCTTCATTCCTTTTACCTCATTATCTTTTTCTACTTTCGTCTCAATCTTCTGTTTTTCACCAGTACTAGATGAACCTTCTGATAGACGGGCAAGAATTAAAAACAACGATTTTTCGTAATAATCTTCTTCCGTAAAATCAGCATAACGCTTATCCATTAAAAATAAGGGCAATTGCACTCTTTCCAGCAAAATAGGCAGCACCTTAACTTTCCTTCCACAAATCTCCTGACTTAATGCAACTCGCACTTCGCGGGTAACCCATTCAGACTTAATGGAATTTGTAGAAAGCACGACTCCCAGATAATCACACTTCATAATTCCCTCTTCTATTTTTCCGATAAGAGAATCTCCAACCTTGATTTCTGCCATATCAACCCACGCATAATGCCCATTCTTATTTATATCAGAAGCTAATTTTCTGACAAACGGTTTATCTGCCGAATTGTGGCTTAAAAATATGCTACCCATATCAACAGTTTCCTTTCATATAGTTTATAATTATAAAACGTGTATCATCATGCCCTGTCGATTATACATCTCCATCCTCTCCATTTAATTTTCTAATATGTGCTCATATTCTTTACTTATTATAAATTAATTTCATTTTATTTGTCAATTAATATTGCGATTTTACACGGCAAGCGCAATCTTTATGAATATTTTGTAAATAAATGACAAGGGCAGACCAACGAACCCTTAAGTCCATCACTCTGCCCCAAATGCTTGATTTGATCATTCTTCATCCTCTATAGAACTTTAGAAAATCCCCATCATCTTCCCAATCCAGTACGCCAGCCCCAGCAGCCAGCTTGCAAAGATGCCGTACAGAATCACCGGCCCGGCGATGGTGAAGATCTTGCACCCGATGCCGAAGACCTGGCCCTCCGTCTTGTATTCGATGGCGGGAGCCGCCACGCCGTTGGCGAAGCCGGTGATGGGAACCAGGGCGCCTGCGCCGCCCCATTTGACGATCTTCGGATAAATATTGAAGCCGGTGAGAACCACTGACGCAAGCACCAGTATCAGGGAGCACCAGCTGCCCGCGGTCTGCTTGTCCAGCCCCATGTTGGAGGCATAATTTAAAATAAACTGTCCGATACAGCAGATGATACCTCCGGTGACAAACGCCTTGATCATCTGGAGTCCCAGATTATGAGTGGGTGTCACCTCTTTCACATATTTTTCATATTCTTTCTGCTGTTGTTCCTTTTCCTGCTTTGTCTCTTCCATGCCAGCCTCCTGTCACTACTGTGTCTCTGTTTCAAGAATCTCTTCCTTCAGTATGTACAGGAAATCTGATTTTATGCGTTTTCACAAGAGCCCACATTTCCTACCTGAAATAATGCAGCAGTTCCCTGTCTATCTCCGCCATCTTTTCCTCAGCCCCTATATCCTTCAACAGCGCTACCTTTTCGATCTCTTCCCTGTCCATACGATACTCTTCAATGTTCTCCATGTCTTCTGGCTGTAGTCTTATCCCGTACAGTCCGCCGTATTCTTTGCGGTACTCATTTGAAAAATAATTGGGAACCATATTGAAATGCATAAGCCCTATATACTCAATCTTCACATTTGATACTCCGATTTCTTCCAGACATTCCCTTGTGATGCATTCCCGCATGGACTCCCCCGTTTCAATGCATCCGCCAAAGATCTCCCAGTCCTTTCTCCACTTATTCCAGCCCAGCAGATAGTCACTGCCAACCATCACCACCGCGAGGCAATGTGTCACCGGAGCATACTCCGCCATGGCGACGTTTTCCTCCACATCGATCATTTCCACAAATTCATTTCCCCTGCTGTCCTTTAAGATCATATCACACCTCCTGAAAATCAAACCTCCCCCGGCAATCGCCAGGCCGACTGTGTTGGCTTTATGCCCGTGCAAACAACGGCACAAAGTCAGCAATGTCAGCTTGGCTCATCGCACCTCCTATGCAAGCGACTGACGGCACAGTTTCCGAATAAATAAAAATAAATAAAAAAGCCTGCCAGAAAATATTTTCCCTGACAAGCGTGGATCAGACTTACGTCTCCTATCAAAAACAACATAGCAGAAATTCCGGAAAATGTCAATCTATTTACGCCTCCTCTTCCTTCCCTTCCCGTCCGGCTGTGGCGATCAGTGCTTTATCCACATCTTCCTCGTAATTGCGCATGGCAACCTCAATGGGAGTGGGATCTTTGGTCAGCCGCCTGCCGCCGATATGGTTAAAGAAGACAATGATGCCTGCCGCCAGACCAAGGGAGTAAGATACTTCCAGTGTATTCAGCCCCTGGGGCTCCCTGTTCATGACCATCCTGTATACTTCCGTGAACACATCGTTGATACCCACATCATTGTGGTACGCCATGATGGTGAAGGCAGTGCCAAAGAAGCTGACCAGGCACACCAGCGCCGCTTTCAGCCACTGCTGCCAGCCCTTATGCCTGTCCACGCTGATCCATTCCACCAGCACATCCGGTTCCCCCACGATCTGCACCGTGATATTGGGACAGGTATCCTCCATCAGCTCCACAAGCTTTAATGTACTGATGACACAGCGCTTCGTGTCCTGCTTTCCGAAGTGATGCGCTTTCAACGCTTTCAGCTTTGCTGCAGTCACATTGTCGGAGCACCGCACTTCTCCCAGGTCGGAGAGAAACACATCCTCCGACTGCACCTCCACACTTCTGTCGCACTTTAAATAAACTGTTACATTCGACATTTCAAAACCTCTCTGCTTCTCACGCTATGCAGTCCTGTGAAATTCCGTGAAAAAATAGATCAAAGAGCCGCACAGCTTTCCGATTGCCATACTGAGAACTGCCAGCCCGATTCCATGCCGGAATGAGATCCTTCTCGTCAAAATCGGAATACTGTCCAGCATCTCCGCTATGGCAAGGGCAAGGCAGCCGATAAACATTCCGGCGAAAAGTCCGTAAACCGCCTGGCTGAACACACCGATTCCGTTCCACAGTGCCATTCTCTCAGGAAACCGTGCCTGCCACCATGCGCCAAACTGACAATAGCGGGAAAAAATACTTAAGACACAGCCCGTTAATGTACCGAAAATAACCATCTCTTCATACAATACCACTTTCCTGGAGGTATGCGTCTTCCCCGCAAAGCGGGGCACCAGACCCACCGCCACCAGCACGGTGAATACGCCCGCGGAGGACAACATGCCGTAGCTTGCCCCTATAACGACCAAAAACAGGGTTTTCATACACTGTTCCTCTCTTCTGCTCTTTTTTTGTATACTTACCAGATTTGTATACTAACCAGACTTGCATACTGACCAGGCTTGTATACTGACTTCGCCTGTATACTGACCACACCTGTATACTGACCTCGCTTATATACTGACCTCGCCTATACATTATTTATGCCTTGATATTGTGTCAGAGCCAGTCAAATCCGGCTCTGACACAGTCATGATTATGCGTATTATGTGTATTGGGGAATTTTTTATTCATGATTACTATGATTCATGTATAATGAAAGTTCATATATAAAGAATTTCATTTTTGAAAAAATTCTTTTTGAAAAAATTCACTTCAAATAAATCACTTCAAAATAAATCACTTTAAATAAAGAAAAATTCTTACAGACACCTGACTCTCTCCAGGGTAATATTTTCGCAATATTGCAGGGAAATACTCTGCTTCCTGCTGACCCGGCTGCTGCCGATGATGATATCCCGGAAGACAATATTTCTCAATTCATGTCCGGGTTCATCAAACCCAACCAGTTCTATGGCCTCGCAGGGCACCCACTCCGACTCATGACCGAAATATTCACCCAGGATATGCATCCCTTCAAAACGGCAGTTTTCAAACACCGGCGGCCTGGGCGCGCCGACACCGTCATCATTATATCCCACAGAGTGAAACAATACCCTGGCCGCAGAGCAGTCCCTGACATGCACATCACGCACATAACCGCCCCGCTTTTTCGTTCCCTTGATCTCAATGCCGCACATGGAACTGCCCATATCGCAGTCCCAGATCCAGACATCACTGACACCACCGGACATCTCGCTGCCAATGGTGATGCCATGTCCGAATGCACTCTTACAGTCAAAGATCCACACGTGCTCCGTGGGTCTTGCGATCTCATTTCCCTCCGGGTTCTTTCCCGACTTCACCGCAACAGCGTCATCCCCTGTGTAGAACATACAGCCAAAGATCGTACAGTTCGTGGAGGAATCAGGATCCCAGCCGTCCCCATTCCACACATTGGTGGAATGAAAGGTGCAGCCCTCCGTCACAATGTTGTCAGAATAAATCATCTGCAGATTCCAGCTGGCCCCGTCCTTGAAAGTCACTCCTGACAGATAAATATTCTGACAGTTTGCCATATGTATCAGCCTGGGGCGGACTCGCCCGGGAATGGTTTCCGGCTTTTCACATTCGTTGATCTTATCTCCCAGAGATGCCAGGTAATCCTTCAGCCGCTCTGTCTCGGAGGCGATCACCTTTTCCGCAAGGCTTCTGCCGCCGCTGGCAATGGTGCCTCCGCCGCGGATCATGACATTTCTACAGTTGTAACCCTCTTTATGGTTCAGCTCGCCCAGATTCAGATAGCTGCTGTAGCACTCCTGTTCCACCCCCTCAAAGCGGCTCCAGATCCGGGGCATATAGTCCGCCGGCTCATCGGTTCCCTGCAGGACAGCCCCCTTCTCCAGATACAGTTCCATATCGCTGTGAAGCCTGAGTGCCCCTGTCAGGTAAATTCCCGCAGGGAAATACACCGTTTCACCCTCGCCGCAGTCATCCAACGCCCTTTGGATCGCCGCCGTGTCCATGGTCTCACCGTCACCCGCCGCACAGTAGGGCTCTCTGGTGACATCGATCCGCCTGCCCGCTTTTTCCGTGGTCAGACACAATTCCCCGAAAACCTTTGCTTCATCCCGATTCCGCGCATCAACGGTTTCCTGCGCATCCTCTCCATTCCACGCATCAGCGGTTTCCTGCGCATCCTCTCCATTCCACGCATCAGCGGTTTCCTGCGGATCCTTTCCATTCCGCGCATCAGCGGTTTCCTGCGCATCCTCTCCATTCCGCACATCAGCGATTTCCTGCGTATCCTCTCCACTCCGCATACCTGCAGATTCCTGCGCGCGTCCGTAGGTCTGCTCCACGCCGGGCTCATTCCCCCGCAGTACTTTGATCGTCACCATATACCCGGTTTCCGGCTGTAAGCCCAGAAATTCATAATGAGTCTTTTCCGTCTCCCCGGCCAGGATCCCGTTCAGATAGATTTCGTATTTTTCCACCGGCTCTTGGGGCTTCTGCCAGTATACCGCAATGGAGTCATAAGTGACCACACTCCTGATCCCGCCGCTGTCCCCTATAGTAAACAGGCTCATTCCGTCGCCTCCAGTCCAAAGGGAATATCGGCGTTCTCATAAATATTTGCCGCATTTCCAGTACAGACAAGCCGAATTTCATTCTCTCCCTCTTTTAACTGACCTGCCAGGTCAAAGAAATGCTTTCCCCAGAAGCTCACGTCTACGAACTGCCCGTTGCAATAGCATTCCACCATCTCGGATCCCGTCACATAAAATCCCGTGGTATCTCCAAGATCTGCCGCTTTACAGCGGCAGGTATAGACTGCCTCATTCTCTCTCTTTTCCTCCAGCGCAAATCGACTGGTCCAGTCAGCAAACCGCTCCCGCCTTTTCGCAGGCATTTCTTCCCTTATTTCGACTATCTCAACCTCTTTTGTCAGACCGGACATTCTTTCCTGATCGGGCACTCTCTCCGAGCCAGCCGCCCTTTCCTGATCGGGCACTCTTTCCGAGCCAGCCACCCTTTCCTGATCGGGCACTCTTTCCGAGCCAGCCACCCTTTCATAATCAGGCGCTCCCTCCGAGCCAGCCACCCTTTCCTGATCAGGCGCTCCCTTTACAGGGCACAGACCCGCGGTTCCTGCCGGAAGTATCAGGACTGTCTCACTGGGATCGAGACATAGTTCAAACTCTGACTTTGCAAGACTGTAAAACTCACCCTTCCAGAGATCAAAGAGCATAACAGGACTGTCACAAGTCACCGACACATCTGTCCTGACAAGTGTGTCACCTTCATTTCCCAGCAGATACATGGTAGTACCATCCTTGGTCAGGGTATTCAGACGTACCGTTTTACACTTTTCCTTCAAAACCAGGCCGCTTCTGAGGAACGGATCGCCCAGCAGCTCTTCTCCCGTATGTACCACTCTCACTCCCTCGGGCAGCCGCTTTTCGTAGTCCTCCCCCAGGGTGTTCAGGATCACACTGTACTCATAGCCTGCCATACAGAGCTTTCCGTCCTTTACCAGAGCCTTTCCCTCCAGAATTGCCTGCTCCAGTACCGCCGCCGGCAGATAGTTAAATTCTATCTGGTTCTCATACAGACAGGCAGTCTCCTCATAGGGAGCCTTATTGTTGTCACAGAGGACAGCTGTCTTCGCACCGTTTACTGAATCAGTCATCAGCCAGGACAGCCTCTTAAAATAATCTGAGAACCGGCGGTAATGTTTCCACCAGATATTATTGGGTCCCACATCGGGCGGACGCTCTCCCTTCCTCTGCCCCAGCACACTGTAATAGAATGCGTGGGGGACAAACAGGTTTACGCCGCGGTGACCCAGCCAGTCTATATACCATTTCATATCCCCGGCGGTAAAATACCAGGGAATATTCTTCCTGTTGCAGACGCCAAAGCACTCGTTGGCATTACGCCGCCTGCCCAGGTGTCTGGCGATATCTGCAGACAGCTTGGCCTGTACGGAATCAAACTCCCGCAGTCCGCCCGTCTCCGGAGATACCCTGCGCAGGATCAGATCCTGACCGGGAATATGGAAGAACAGTTCCTCCTCAATATCGTTGCTTTCCGCGGGATGTCCCATGAGGGCAATGCCGTGGCTCTCGCACCATCCGGACAGCCTGGCATAGAAAATATCCCTGAGCTTCTTTTTGATCAGCTGGTGGTACAGAGTGACCGTAGGGTTCTGTACCGTAGAAACCACGTCTTCCCTGCCGGCAACTGCCCCTGTCTTGATAAACAGACCCTCCAGCTCCTCCAGTCTGCCGCCGGCGGCCAGAATCTCCTCCTCCAGCCCCTTACACCATTCCCGATAACGCCCAGCATTTCTTCCCAGCGCACAGGGCTCGTCCGTGAAAAAGGCAAAGACCGTATTCCCGAAATATTCCTTCAGATTCTCATAATATCTGTCATGGGTGAGACGAATAAACTCATCCACCGCGTCCGGATTCAGGATATCCGCGGATTTGGGGGCTCCCGCCTCCCCGTCATCCTCACCGAAATGAATTCCCCGGATGGTGCCTCCCGTAAAGCCATACACGATCTTCCTTCCGCTCTCCAGCTCGGCAATCACCTGCGCGGAAGGCTCCTTTGTAAGCTTTTCTTCCGCCGCCTCCCTGTCAAGCAGGATAATGCCCTTGGAGGCATACTCCGGATCAGCCTCCACCACCATACCGTGGGCAGAGCCGGAAGGATACATACCCTCGTCGTACAGGACTACTTTCATGCCCAGGGAATCCGCGGTCTTTACAATGAACCGCACCGCCTCAAAGTATCTGTCAGAGAGATAAGGCATGTCCTCCGGCACACCGATCCTGGGATGCAGCACGAAACCGTTCACGCCCTTCTCCACATAATCGGCAAGCTGTTTTCTCACCTTTTCCTCATCAAACCCATCATTGTAGAACCAAAAGGGAATCGGCGAATACTCCCGATCCGGCTCCAGCAGTTCTTTCAGTATCGTTGTCATATCTGACCCTCCTGATCTTATCTCTTATTGCAACAGTGATATGGAAAATTTCCACCTGTGCGGTTGCAATCCAATGACCTGTCTGCATGCCATTTATGGCAATGCAGGCGGGGCGTTGGATTAGCAGCCCACTCTCAAATGAGCAAAACGCGGATGCACAAGCAGACGCAAGAGCGCGTAAGCGCGAGCGTTGTGAATGTGAGCATCCAACCGCACAGGTGGAAGAATTTCCATCAGTACCTGACCCAGACGCTCATCTCCCCCTCCCCGCGGTTATTCCATGCATAATATGGTATAAATGTCAGAGCGGCTTCTTGTTCTTTCACCGGTGCGGCTTCCGCGTACAATCCTGCCGCCTCCCCCCAGGGCTCCTGTCTGTACCCGGGGATTTGCAGGATACGCATCTCATGCCCCATTTCATCGGAATGTTCCACTTTGATTTCCCGCAGCCTGCCGGTGTCTGCCCGCAGGAGATGCAGTTCTTTTCCGTTGTCCGCCTCCTCCATGCAGTAGCAGACAGGCCCCCGCAGGAACGCGGCCTTTCCAATATTCTCCCTGACCTTTGTGTTTGTGCGGACACACCGGACCTCCATGGGAAAAGTCAGATAAATTTCATCTCCCTCCTGCCATTCCCCGCTCAAATAGAGATAGCCGTCCTGCATCCTGCCCTCTATATTGTCCGGGGATTCAGGGAAACGGATCATCTGCGCCGCCGAGGAGCCGCCCCCGGCTATCCCCAGGAAACCGTCCCCGGCTGTCCTTAAGGAGTCCCCGGCTGCCAACGCACTCCCATCGTTTTCTCCCATGGACGGCAGTTGTCCGACAGCAAGCTTCTTCCCCTCCGAGACAATCGTTCCGCTCTCCAGCTTCCAGTCGCTCAGGGTACATTGCCCTCTTCTGACCTCCACCTGAGCTTCCCTGCACCAGTCGGGTATCCGGAAAGCCAGCGTCCCCTGCGTCCCGGCTGCGGTCTGCGCTTCCTTCGATCCCATGGCTTCCTCTTCGGCCTGTCCCCCCGTAGATCCTATGGATCCCTCTGCGGTCTGCGTTCCCCGCCTGTCGTGCAGCGTGATTTTCACATGCCCGTCCCAGGGAAAATCCGTTTCCACCTGCATGTTCATACCATGCCCGTCCCATTCAAAGTTCAGTTCACTTCCCATATACAGATGTGTATACAGCGTGGTCTCACTGGCAGTGTAAGCATACGCGCCCAGCGAACTTACCATCCTGGCAATGTTGGGCGGACAGCAGGCGCATCCAAACCACTTTTGCCGCATACTCTTCACGTGCTGTTTCCGCTCATCCTTCTCGCATGCCTCAGGCAGTACCTCCAGAGGATTTACATAGAAGAAACTTTTACCGTCCAGTGCCATACCTGCCAGCACCGTGTTGTAAAGAGCCAGTTCCATCACATCACCGTAACGGTTATCCGCCCGGATCTCCAGCATGCGCCTGGCGAAAAAGACAAGCCCTATGGCGGCACAGGTCTCCGAATAAGCCGTATCATTTGGCAGATCGTAGGGATAGGAGAAGGCTTCTCCAAGACGCGTCCCCCCGATCCCGCCGGTTATGTACAGCTTCTCGTTTACAATACTGTCCCAGAGCCTTTCACAGGCTGCATACATTGCCTCATCCTGTGTCAGACGGGCCACATCAGCCATGCCGCTGTACAGGTACACCGCACGCACGGCGTGTCCCACAGCCTCCGTCTGCTCTCTCACCGGCAGATGTGCCTGATGGTATTGGAAACGCAGTCCGCCCCCCGGCTGCCGGTAAGGTTTTCCCTCATGCTCCGCCCGCTCCTTTTCTTCCAGGTCAAAATAATAAGGTCTTGTTCCCCGCATCTCCAAAAAGAAACGGCTCAGATCCAGATATTTCTTTTCTCCGGTCACCTCGTAAAGCCTTGCCAGAGCCATTTCCGCAATCTCATGTCCGGGATAGCCCTTACTCTTTCCCTCCTCCGGTCCGAACCTTTCCGCAATAAAGTCCGCGTACCGCTGCGCCGCTTTCAGCAGCCTGTCCTTTCCGGTGGCCTGATAATAAGCTGCCGCGCCCTCCGCCAGGTGTCCGAAACAGTACAGTTCATGGTGATCCCGCAGATTGGTAAAAATCCTGTCCATCCCGTTAATGATGTAATAGGTATCCAGATATCCGTTTTCCGCCTGTGCAGCACACACAATATCTATGGCTTCATCCGCAGTCCGCTCCAGTTCCGGATCGGGATGGTTGATCAGGGAATATCCCACCGCCTCGATCCATTTGGAAAAATCAGTGTCCTGGAACACGAAACCATAGAACTTATCCGGTTCTGGATTCCCGGGATTCTCCGGCAGCGCTTCAAATCCCCGATAGGTGTACACGGGAGGCACAAAACCGTTTCCCTGGGCGCGTCTCTGCCGCATCAGGTTTCCCGCCACTCTAAAATTCCGCATACAATAACTGGGAGAGGCACCCGGAACACGGTCATTCAGCGCTTCCCACTGATAGGGAATCACCTCCCTGCGAACCAGTTCCTGCTCCCTCTCCCAGAAGGTATCTTTGATCCGTATCTGTTTTAAGTCCAGCGGCCTGCTGAAATTTTCACTGTTCATCCCCTTAATCTCCTTGTAATCTCCTCTCCATCACATCGTCCCAAGGTTCTTCTCACCCTACCCCTAAGATCCCTCTTCAACGGAATCTCAAATCCGTGCGCATCCGCCGGAGGCTCTGAGGAAGCGATGATTTAATCAGCGCTTCCTTAGTACTTCTCTTCACACTATTCCCATATCGGCTCTATACAGATGTTCAGATCCACCTCGGAGCTGATGCCCGCCACTTTTCCATGGGGAGTATACTGCCATACCTTATATTCATACGGATAATACAGTGTCTCACTGTAAGAAGCAAACCACTTATCGTAATCTTCCAGGGCCGACACGTCGATCTTCAGGGCACCCATCTCTGTGTTGTGATAAATCATGGGCTTATAGCCTGCGGCCTCGATGGTCTGGCAGAACAGCAGCGCCAGGTTTGTTCTCTCCTCGGGGGTGATATTATTCATACGCCCGTTAGCCCCCGACACCAGTTCCACATCAAAGACAATAGGGCATTCCAACTGATAAGGCGCGACCTTCTGCAAAACCAGGTTCGCCTCCTCCAGGACCTCCTCCTCGGTGATCGCCTGGCTGTAAATGTAAACGCCGGTCTTGATGCCTGCCGCCTGGGCGCCCTGCACATTCTGGTCGAAGTAGCTGTCCTCCTCCATCTTGCCCGTTCCATAGCCGCGGTACGCCACGCGGACAAAGGCAAACTCCACGCCGTCCTGAGCCACCTTCGCCCAGTCAATATTGCCCTGATGCCTGGACACGTCAATTCCCTTATGGGAGATCACCTGATCGCCGGACATATACTGGATCTCACCGTTCTCCAGCAGATTCACATTCTCCTGCACCAGCTGGCTCTGCTTCAACCCCCTGTTGATCGGTACAAAGTAATACTGTCCGCCGCTTGCCACCAGAAGTTCCTCCGGAAACAGGGGACGCAGGGTTTCCAGCATCGTCTGCCCGTCGGAAAGACCGGTACGGATCGTATTCAGCACTCCCTGATGGGCCTGCTCTTCCGCATTGCGGACTGCTTCCTCAATCCTGGTCGCGGCAAGCGACTCTGCCTCCAGCGCCCTGGCCTCCGCGTCGGACACCGCACGAGCCACCTGTTGGTCCAGTTCCTCCTGGGTGTAGACAACGGTTCCCCCCAGGACCTCCACCGCCCCGTCCTCAGCATTCTTTTCTGTAATTTTCAGGTACAGAGCCGTCCCGCAGTACATGATGACCACCAGCACCACAAGGGTGCACAGCATGACCATTACCAGTTTTATCCTGTTCTGACGCCTCCGCGCCCTCCGCCATTTATTTTCACGCATGGATTCTTCATTGATATCCTGCTCTCTCTTCATAAGTATTCTCCCTCGCCTGTCCCTATGCAATATTTCCTACCTTTCTATATTAAATGAATTTGTCAAAGAAGGGAAGCGGAAAATATTAGTTTTTTATTAAAATTCATCCTTTTATGATTTATTTCGCCTTCTCGCGCATCCGCAGCAGTATCTTCTTCTCCATACGGCTCACCTGTACCTGGCTGATACCCAGGACTGACGCTATCTCCATCTGGGTCTTATTCTGGAAATACCGCATGTAGATCAATTCCCGCTCCGAAGGCTCCAGGCCGTCCAGCAGCTGCTTTAACAGCATATGGTTCAGCAGTTCCTCCTTTTCACTGTCCTCGCTGCTGTAAATTCCTACCATGCTGCCCACGCTGCCGCTGCTGCCGCGCACCACCTTGTCCACCAGGTAGACCTCACTGCCGTCATCCTGGTACACGGCGCTGTAGATGGATTCCACTTCTATGGACGCCTCCATGGCCAGCACGATACCTTCCCTGTCCATTCCCGTTTCCTCCGCGATCTCCTGTATGGACGGTTCCCTGCCCAGGATGCCCTGCAGCTTTTGTCTGGCAGCGCTGACTTTCATACCGTTTTCCTTGATGGTGCGCGACACCTTTACCATGCCGTCATCCCGCAGGAAGCGTTTGATCTCCCCCGTGATCATGGGCACCGCATATGTGGAAAATTTCAGTCCCAGACTCAGGTCAAATTTGTCAATGGCCTTCATCAGCCCTATGGTTCCGATCTGAAACAGATCCTCCAGGTCGTGCCCTCTGTTGGCAAAACGCCTGACGATATGATGAACCAGTCCCAGATTTTTCTCGATCAGTACTTCTCTTGCATCCCTTTCTCCTGCCTGTGACCTCGCAATCAGTACTGATGTCTCCTCCATGCGCTACTCCTCGCTGTCAATCCAGTCACCGACTCCCATTTTCTTTGTCATACGTACCGTAGTTCCCTGTCCGGGACGGCTCTCCACTTCCAGGTCATCCATAAATGCCTCCATAAAGGCAAATCCCATTCCGGAACGCTCCAGTTCCGGCTTCGTGGTAAAGAGCGGTTCCATGGCCTGTTCCACATCCGTCATGCCCACACCCTGGTCGGAGATACTGATATGTAAAAGGTCTTTTTCCAGAAGGCAGCATATCCTGACCTTACCCGGATGGATCACCTCCTCAGGCAGCCTCTTTCCGTCAGGCCGGGCATAGCCGTAATAATTTTCATAGCCATGGATGATGGCGTTGGTCACCGCCTCCGAAACAGCGGTCTTGATATCCGATAATTCCTCCAGGGTAGGATTCAGATGAGAGACAAACGCCGCCACCGCCACCCTGGCAAAAGCCTCGTTGTCAGAGATCGCATCAAAGGAAAGTTCCATTTCGTTTCTGATTTCCTGTATCATTTATACCAGTACCTCCACAATCTTATTTAAACCGGATACCATCAGTATTCTCTGGATCTGACGGTCTGCATGGATAGCATAGACCTTTCCCCCGAAGCAGGCTATCTTCCGATACCGCCCCATGATGATCCCAATCCCCGAGGAATCCATAAAACGCGTATTTTCAAAGTCGAACACCACATTGCACACATCATCCCGCACCAGGAGCCTGTCAGCGTTCTCGCAGATAAAACCTGCCCGGTGGTGATCCACCTCCTCCGGCAGCCTGATCATAAGACAGTTGTCGATCACCTGGAAATCCTCTGTAGAAATCTGCTCCATTTTTCTTCCTCCATTCCGGCTTTCATTCAGATAACCACCCGGAAACAACCGCGAAGTACCGAGTTCTTCTGAACAATGTTATAAAAAAGCGAGCAAGCTCGCTTCGAAGAATGCTTCGCATTCTTCCCTGGCTAAGACACAATTTCCTATAGGATAAAGAAAGAACCTGTGACCCCACAAGTTCTTTTCTTTGGTATTTTTATGACATTTTCTCTACAGATTATTGATCGCCCTGGATCGACTCTTTCTCTCTCTGCGCCCTTCGCGCCCTGTCCGTGTCGGGGAACCGCTCGATCACCTGGTCGAAGGCCTCCACCGCTTTTTCATTGTCACCATTCTGGCGGTATGCCTGTCCCAGGTAGAACCATCCATCCCCGTTCTCCGGGTTATAGTAGACCGCCCTCTCAAGGCTTTCGGCAGCCGCCACATAATCCCCCGTCCGGTACGCCTCCTGCCCCTCCGTATAGTAGGTCTCGGAAAGCTGCGGCCCCACAATGGCAAGAAGCTTCTGGTACAGAGTCTGAAACTCCTCGGAGGTGTCCTCCATGACTACATTCTTTTCAACGACTTCCAGATCCGCCGCCGTGGCCATAATATCCTCGGGATTGTCCAGATATGTGGCCGTCACCCTCATCAGGCTGTTTATGGTCTGCAGCGTGCCTGAATCCCCGGTATATCCGTCCAGTTCCTGCTGCAAGGCGTCGTATTCTCCCTGCATGGTCGCGATGCGGGCCTCCAGCTCCTGTATCTGAATCGTCTTGGCATCCGACTCGCTGCTGATCCTGGTAATGCTCTCCTGAGCCGCATTATTGGCGTTGGACTGGGCCGCAGGCACGATCAGGAAGTACACGGCGGCCATGCCGATGATCAGCCCGATGCCGATATTGATGAGGGTAGACACACCACCCTTTTTCGGTTCCTTTACATTCAGCGGCTGGATAATGATCTCATTATCACTCCGATACCGCACCGAATCATCCTTCTTCTGCCGGGAGGACTGCTTTACATTTTCCTCCGGCACCAGCATATTTTCCACTTCCTTTAAGTATCGGAGCGCCTGGGTGTTATTGCGGTCGATATCGATACACTTTTTCAGTTCCCTCTCCGCCCGCTCCCACCGCTCACTGTCCACATAGAGAAGCGCCAGCAGCAGATGGGCGTTGACAAAGCGCGGATTCATGGACAGCACCTTTTTCAGCTGGATCACTGCCAGGTCCCTGCTGTCCTGATGGCAGTAAATCAACGCCTGATTATACTTTTTGATGGTCTGGTTGATGGAGTCCAGCCGGGTGGCATTGGACTGCACCTTCTCAATATAATCGTCCGCGATATTCTTCTCCGGACGCATATTTTTGCTGATAACCCACTCTCTGAGCGCCGATACCACCTCGCCCATCTCAAAATAGACCAGACCCAAGAGGTTTCTCGCCTCAATATTGCCCTTATTGAATTTCAGGCTCTGGCGCAGACTGACGATGGCGCCGCTCAGATCCCTGACGCTGGCGCGCTCCAGTCCTTCATTATAATACAGATTGGAAACGCACATAATCTTTTTATACAGACCCACATCCGCGCCGCAGCCGGTGCAGAAATCATATTCCGATAATTGACATCCGCAATTATAACAAAACATCAGGATACCTCATTTGCTTTCTCTTCGGATTCCTTTATCATCTTCACAAGCAGATCCGCCATATCCGTCATATCCTGATTATAAATGGCGTCCTCCGCGTCCTCCACCTCAAGGCTGGGATGAAATTTTTTCAGTTCTTCCTCAAAATTGATCATTCTTGAACAGCTCCTTTATCTCACCTGCCAGATACAGACTTCCCGCGATATAAACGCGCCCGTCCGGTTTCCGGCTGCGAAGCAGCTCCCGTAAAGCCGCGGTAACATTATCATATTCGCTGTAACAACAGTCGGGATACCTGTCGAAGACCTCTTTCAGACGGCTCATTTCCAGAGCCCGTCCCGTATGCATATGAGTGATCACTATCCGGTCGAAGAGTCCTGACCTGACCAGTGCTTCCACCATTTTCTCATAATCCTTATCCCTGACCACGCTGAACAGGAGGCTTCTGCCTCCCTGTACCCCGTCAAGGGAAACACTTTCCAGAAATGCCCTGAGACCGTCCTCATTATGGGCGCCGTCCACATAAACTTCCGGCCGGACTTCCTCCATCCGCCCCGCCCAGAAGCAGGCTTCCACTCCCTGTCTGATATGAGCCTCCGTCACAGTCCCTCCCCGGTCCAGTTTCTCTATGGCACGAACCGCCAAAGCCGCGTTCTCCATCTGATAGGCGGCGATGGTCTGCAAAGTAAGGCTAATATAACCATAATACTCAGTACTCACGGAAAAATCAATGCTTTTCTTATTAAATTTTAAGAACCTGTAGTCCTGATTCGACACGGAATGTGCGGAAATTCCAAGGGCTGCCGCTTTTTCCTCAAAAACCGCCCTGACCCCCGGCACGCTGTCCCAGAACACCGCATCCGCTCCCGCCTGCATGATCCCGGCCTTCTCCCCGGCGATCTCCTCCACCGTGTCGCCCAGATATTCCACATGATCCCTGCTGATGCGGGTGATGACGGCCAGCTCCTTCTTCGCAACGGAATTGGTGGCGTCCAGCCTTCCTCCCAGCCCCGTTTCCAGAATACAGAAATCAGGCTTCCTCTCCGGAAACCATACCATGGCAATAAAAAACAGGTATTCAAAATAGGTGGGATGATATTTCTCCCGGTCCAACAGACCATAAATATGGAGGAACGCCTGCAGGAAATCCTCTTTCGGTATCATCCTCCCCTCCGCCACAAAGCGCTCCCTGATATCCACCAGGTGGGGAGAGGTAAATACCGCCACCCGGTATCCCGCCTCCTCCAGGATACTGCGCATATAGGCACAGACGGAGCCTTTCCCGTTGGTGCCCGCCACATGGATGATCTTCATTTCCCTGTCGGGATCACCAAGGCGGTGCAAAAATGCCCTGGTATCCTCCATTGTATTTTTCGTGGTAAAGCGGGGCGTATCATTGAGATACGCCTCCGCCTCCTCGAAAGTCGTTATTGTCTTCTTCTCCATACCCAACGCTCTTTTCCGCAGCCGGAGCCTGCCCCTGCCGCTTCCCTGCACACAGATCACATTCCGGCCTCGCTCCACGGCATCCGCCAAGCCAACTATTTTGACAGGCAATGGCGCAAGTTCCCAGGCTCATTGCCCGGGGAAATGATGACAGCTACCTCCCCAGCTGTGCCAGTCTCTCCTTCACCTGTTCCATCATCTGTGTATATTTGGCCAGCTTATCCTTCTCCTCGGCGATCTTGGCCTCCGGCGCCTTGGAGAGGAACCTTTCATTGGATAGCATCCCGTTGACCCGGGCAAGCTCCCCTTCCAGGCGTTTCTCCTCTTTCTTCAGACGCTCGATCTCCTGGGCGATATCCACCAGTTCCGCAAAGGGAATGTAAAGGGTCGCACCGGGAATTACCACCGACACCGCATCCTGGGGAATGCCCGCCTGCTCCCTGGCCGCATTCATGCCGCAGTCCGCCGCACTGACCATCGTCACCTCGTTGGCATAAGCCAGGGAAGCGAAGAACAGTTTTCCCTCCGCAAAGGTATCCAGTATCCCCTGATCCTCGCTGACCACATAGACACTTGCCTTGCGGCCGGGCGCCACATTCATCTCCGTGCGGATATTCCGGATCCCACGGACAGCCTCCTTGATGGTCTCGATATCCTTTTCCTCTTTCCCAAAGCTTCTCTGCTCCGTGTACTCCGGCCATCTGCTGATCATAATGGACTCCTCCGCGCCAGATTCACAGTCGCCTGGCGAGGTGTTTCCGGGAGATCGGAAGAGCGTCGTGTAGGGAAAGAGTGTTCTGTTGGGTGT
>CANDMD010000045.1 GCA_947385725.1 uncultured Lachnospiraceae bacterium
TTATCAAAGAAAAAAGCCTGATTTTATGCGGGCTGTGGCGTTTTGCAAACGCCTAGGTGACGCCTTACACACTGAGAGGTTTTATATATTATCAGGGGGAGAGCGACGATCACAGGCCCCAGGATTATTATGCGCTGTTCACCGGGCTGATCCGGCAGTGGAGACAGGATTGGGGTGATGACGGACTGCCTTTCCTCATGGTGCAGCTTCCCATGCACAGATATCAACATGACCCGGACACCAAGAACTGGTGCGTTATCCGGGAAAGTCAGATGCGGGCCTTTCGGATGCTTCGAAACACGGGTATAGCGGTGGCCATCGACTGCGGGCAGTTCCATGAGATTCATCCCAAAAATAAAAAGCCCGTGGGAGAGAGACTGGCCCTGCAGGCGCTGTCAGGCGTGTATCATCTGCTCTCCGAGGAAGAGGCTTTCGGTCCGGTATATCGGGATTTTCGTTATCGGGACAATGGGATGGAACTTACCTTTGACTATGCCCGGGACGGTTTTGTCTGCCATGGGGAGAAAATATCCGGCTTTGAGTTGGCAGGCGCCGACGGCGTGTTCCTGGAGGCCCGGGCCGCCTTTGAGGGCAGCAGGATTTTTCTGTATTCCGAGGAAGTCAGCGAGCCGGTCATGGCCAGATATCTGTGGACAAACTATGGGGAGGTGACGGTCTTTGGCGTAAACGGTCTGCCCATGGCGCCTTTTCGGACCCACATTTTCTAGAAGCCGCATGGAAATTATATAGGCAAGTTTCACAATCGCCTATAAGGAAACTATATTTTGTAAGGAGAGGAAGAGGTATGGCTTCATGGATGATACATCTGCGAGTGGCGCAGGGGATTTACAGACAACTTGGGTTAAAGCATATTGATGAGTTCATAATGGGGAATATTGCGCCGGACAGCGGCATCCCCACAGCGGACGGCACAGGCTATCAACCGGATGCGGAAGTCTCCCATTTTCGCACCATAGATCAGAACGGAATAAAGGATGTGCATGAGGAGCGCTTTGAGGAGCGGTTTTTTAATGAAGGATTGCGAAAAGGCTACGATGGCGGAACCTATGCGTTTTATTTCGGATATCTGACGCATCTGCTGACGGACAAGCTGTGGGCCGGCGAGATAGTCTATGGAGCCAAGGCCCGGTTTTCCGCATTGTTTGACAAGGATCGGGATGCTTTTTGGAGGCAGATTAAGAGGGACTGGTATGACATGGATTTTATGTATCTGAAGAAAACCCCGGATTTTGAGGCATTCCGGATATATGAGAGCATGGAAGTATTCCCCAATAAATATGTGGACTTTTTTGCGGAGGATGCATTCGAGCAGCGCAGGCAGTTTATCACTGGGTTTTATAGAGATGGGGTGAGCAGAATAAAGGAACGTGAGACCTATCTTTCCATGGAGGAACTGGATACATTTGTGGCATCTGCCACAACGAGGATACTTGCGCAATGTGCGGTCTATGTCGCCGAGTTGGATTCCCACAGTGTTTGAAACAGGCTCTCTGCCAGGCGATCGCATCTGCCTGTTCTCTTGTATGATGCAATATTCCGGGACATAGCATTTATGGTATGCCCGCCGCGCAGACAAGCAGATTTATATCAGCAGCAGTCAGCGTGCGAGGCAGGAGCTGCCGATGGCTGCCGCCAGACTCAGAAAGCCTTGCTAAAATGCGGCATTTCATGTTAATATGGGAGAAGATTGCTGTTCACGGCACTGTCTTAAGCGTTTCCTTATGTCAATGGTGAACAGTTACAGGAGCGATATTTTTTGCGAAGGAGAGTGTTGCATGGATATCAAATACACAGACAAAAAAGAGTATTCCACTGAGGACTTACAAGCGCTGTTTAAGTCGGTTGACTGGCTTTCCGCCAATTACCCGGAGCGGCTGAAAAAGGCCCTGGATCACTGTGAAACGGTTTACACCGCCTGGTGCGGCGACAGGCTGGTGGGCCTGATCAATGCCATAGACGACAGCGAGCTGACTGCCTACGTCCATTATCTGTGCGTGGATCCGCAGTTCCAGGGAAAAGGCATAGGTAAGAAGCTGCTGGAATTTATCAAGGAAAAATATAAGGATTACTTGTATATTATCCTGATTGCGGAAAACGAGCCGCTGATAAAATACTACCGCCAAAACGGATTTGAACTGATTGAGGGGAGATATGTCATAGAGATGCTGAATCCATAATGTGGTTCTCCTGACAGGGCATATTCTTTTATTGACATACCGCAAAACGGTTGATAAAATTATAGTGTGAAAATCGGGGCAGTATGCTCAGTTATATAAAATATTTCGTTTTAATTGGGGGAAATTTTATGTACCATTGTCATATGCAAATTTATCTCATAAGCCGTCAGGCCAGTCGGTTTGAGATCATCCAAAAGATGGAGCCGCTGGCGCCGTTTACCCACATATTTTTGGAGAGCGACCGCCCTCAGGAGGAACTGGTATCCAGGGCGGATGTGATCCTGGCTGATCTGCAGGATATGGACGCTGTCTCTGAGACAGAAAAGATTATCAGCTGGAAGGCGCCG
This sequence comes from uncultured Lachnospiraceae bacterium, assembly GCA_947385725.1. Taxonomy (GTDB): domain Bacteria; phylum Bacillota; class Clostridia; order Lachnospirales; family Lachnospiraceae; genus Acetatifactor. The sequence goes on from CANDMD010000045.1 coordinate 2,546, forward strand.
GAGGTGGAACTGATCCTGCTGGCGGACAAGAAACAGATAGAAACCCTGACCGATTGTCTGGCCCAAATCAAGGATGTCTGGACTCTTCCCATGTCCGATGAGGAACTGCGGTTCCGTTTTCTGCGCTGGCAGCAGGCCTGCAAAGTGCAGAAAGACTATTGGGAGACCAGCCAGTTTCTGGAGACCACGGTCAACAGCGTCCCCAATCTGATCTGGTACAAGGATAAGGATGGCGTACACGAGAAAGTAAACAACAGTTTTTGCAAGGCGGTGAACAAAACCAAGGCCCAGGTACAGGGCCGCCGCCATGCTTATATATGGGATGTGGAGCAGGATGACCCGGCCTGTATCGAGTCGGAGCGCATGGTCATGGAGAAGAGGGAAACCTGTATCTCAGGTGAGTGTATCCAGACTCTGGACGGGATCAGGCTCCTCACCACTTACAAATCTCCGTTATATGATCTGGATGGCAGTGTAATGGGTACGGTGGGCGTTGCCATTGATGTAACTAAGGAGCAGGAATACGCACAGGAACTGATTCGAAGAACCCAGACGCTGGAATCGATTTTCACCTCTATGGATTGCGGTATTATGTGCCATAGCCTGGACGGATCACGCATCACCCGCATCAATAGAGCGGCGCTGCGGATTCTGGGCTACGAGTCCATGGAGGACTTGATGGCGGCAGGCTTTGATATGATGGCGGCATCTGTTGTGGAAGAAGATCGGCTTAAGCTGCAGGAGAGCCTCCAGTCTCTGGAAAAAGAGGGGGACAGCATCAGTGTGGCATACCGCATACAGCACAAAGAGGGCCATATTCTGCATATTATGGGCAATATCAAGCTCATACGGGAAAACGGGGAACTGATCTACCAGCGGTTCCTTTTGGACTGCACAGCCCAAAAGCAGCGGGAGGAGATAAAGCAGCAGGAGAAGGAGCGGCATCAGATAGAGTTGATCCATGCGCTCAGTATTGAGTACAGTCTGGTCTGTTATTTTGATCTGAACTCCGGCCGGGGCAATGCTCTCCGCATCGGGGAATGTGGGGAAGATATCTTACAGACGATATTTGCCGGGGATTTGTCTTTGGAAGATTGCATGGGGCGCTACATAGAAAACGGCGTTTTCGAGGAGGATAAGGAGGAGCTGAGGGAGGCGGCATCCTGCCAGTGGCTGGGCAGGGAACTATCCCAGAAAAAGATGTGCTTTATCAATTTCCGCACCGTCTGCTGTGGTGAAATACGATATTTCCAGATGGCCGCCGTGCGGGCCGGGGAATGGGATAAAATCAGGGGTATCGTCCTGGGTCTGCGCAGCGTAGATGAGGAGACCCGCAACGAGATGGAGAAAAAGGCTCTGCTGGAGGACGCGCTCTCTCAGGCCAATCGGGCCAACAAGGCAAAGAGCGTGTTCCTTTCCAACATGTCCCATGACATACGCACTCCCATGAACGCCATCATTGGATTTACGACTTTGGCTCTCACACACGTTGATCACAAAGAGCATGTGGAGATGTACCTCAAAAAGATCATGACCTCCGGGAATCACCTGCTGAGTCTTATTAATGATATTCTTGACATGAGCCGCATTGAGAGCGGCAAGATGCACTTGGACGAGAAGCCCTGCAGTCTGCCGGACATTCTGCACAACCTGCGCAGCATCATACAGGCGGATGTACACTCCAAGCAGCTGGAACTGTTTATGGATGCCATGGATATTCAGAATGAGGACATCTATTGTGACGGGCTGCGGCTGAATCAGGTACTGCTGAATCTGCTCAGCAATGCCGTGAAGTATACCGGCGCAGGCGGCAAAGTGGCCATCAAGGTAATTGAGATTCCCGGGGCTCCGGCGGGGTATGGCAATTATGAGTTTCGTATCATGGATACGGGTATCGGCATGAGCGAGGAGTTTGTGTCCCGTATATTTGAGCCCTTTGAGCGGGAGCGGAATTCTACCATAAGCAAGATTCAGGGAACCGGATTGGGTATGTCCATTACCAAGAATATCGTTGATCTTATGAATGGTTCAATAGACATAAAGAGCAAACAAGGTGTGGGAACGGAATGTGTTGTTTCCTTTACCTTCCGCCTGTACTCCGGGAAGAAAGAATCCCAGACGATACCCGAACTGAAGGGTTTGCGGGCCTTGGTGGTGGATGATGACTTTAATACCTGTGACAGCGTATCCAGCATGCTTCAGCAGATTGGTCTGCGGGCGGAGTGGACGCTGTCCGGAAAAGAGGCCGTACTGCGCACACGGCAGGCAGTAATGCGAAAAGACAACTATTATGTCTATGTGGTTGACTGGCTGCTGCCTGATATGAACGGTGTGGAAGTGGCCCGCAGGATCCGCCAGGAGACGGGGAAGAACGTTCCCATTATTGTCCTGACGGCTTACGACTGGTCAGACATCGAGGATGAGGCGCTGGAGGCCGGCGTGACGGCCTTCTGCAGTAAGCCATTGTTCCTGTCCGAACTGAAGGGGTGCCTGACTTCCATTGTCAATACAGAGAAAAAAGAGGATACCGGCAGCGATACGCAGAAAGAAATCCATGCGGGCCACATTCTGCTGACAGAGGACAATGAACTGAACCAGGAGATTGCCGTGGCCATTCTGGAAGGAGCAGGCTTCTCCACAGAAATTGCGGAGAACGGTCAGATAGCTGTAGATATGATCAGCCGCTCCCAGCCGGGATATTACCAGCTGGTGCTGATGGATGTACAGATGCCGGTGATGAATGGATATGAGGCAACCAAGGCCATCCGTAAGCTGGAGAACCGGGAACTGGCATCCATCCCTATCCTGGCCATGACTGCCAACGCCTTTGAGGAGGATAAGCAGGAGGCTCTAAACAGCGGGATGAACGGCCATATCGCAAAGCCGATCAATATCGAGGTTTTGATGAGGGAACTGAATAATATATTAAGGCCCCAGGAGTAATTTATGCTGATTAACGCAGTATTGCAAGACACGGCGGGAGTTTGGTTTACGCAAACTCCAGATATGCAGGAGTAAGATAAATATGAAGATTGCGGAGTACATAGACGCATTGCCATCGGATATGGTTTATTGCAGCGCTGCCATCAACAAAGAATATATGGTGCAGATGGCAGATGAGCATTTTTATCATTTTTTGGGGAAAACAGTGGGCATCTGTATGGCGGATTGTATCCACCCGGATCTGAGGGAGGAATTCCGCAGTGCTTTTGACAGCCTTGAGCCGGGGAAGTCTGTGCGGATACTGACAGCCATGAAGGGCAGGGAGGAAAGTTTTCAGCAGGTGGATCTGACCATCAGCGACAACCGGCACACCGTGAACGGGGTGCCGGTATGGGAGTTGACCATTTACAATCTGTTTACCATTGAGGAGAAGTATCTGCAGGCATCCGATGATGCCAATAAGTACCGGGCATTTTTGTCCATGTACCAGGAATATCTCTTTGATTATGATGTGGAACAGGACAGCATTGCCGTATTCCGCTATGTGGGTATCAAGTCCACCATACTGGTGAAATGCAGTCTGAAGGAGTTCCGGGAAAGTGTCTCCGCCATGTATCCCAGAAAAAGCTTTCAAGAGGAACTGGAGGTATTTTGCCAGCACCTGCTGAGCGCGCAGGAAAACTTCAGCTGTGATCTGCGCGGCCCCATACCCCGCCATAAGACTATAATGGGTCTGTTCCACATCGAAGGCAAGGTGATCTACAAGCACAATAACCAGAGAATGGTGCTGGGAATTCTTCGGATGCTGGATCAGAAGGCGGAGGATGCCACTCCATACTATGCCACCGCGGAGGGCAAGGATTCTTTCACCGGCCTGTTGAATAAGCGCGCCTGTGCGGAATATGTGGCGGAGAGGTTGGCATCGGACAGGGAAATCCATTACATGGCCATGATAGATATAGACAATTTTAAGAATATCAATGACACCTATGGACATATGTATGGAGATAAGGTAATCGGCCAGGTTGCATCCATCATCAACAGCACCATGAACGGACGGGGGATTGTGGGACGTTTTGGCGGAGATGAATTTTTTATTTTTACCAATTGGATCAATACGGAGATGCAGCTGCGAGCGGTTTTGACCTCCATACGCAAACAGGTACAGAGCACCTTTGAGAACCGGGAAGAAAGCTGTAAGGTCACTCTGTCCATCGGCATCAGCAAAGCGCCCACGAACGGCATCACCTATGACGAGTTGTTTAAAAAAGCGGACAAATGCCTGTATCTGGCCAAATTCAAGGGCAAAAACCGCTTTGTAATCTATGAGGAGGATAAACACGGGGATTTAGTGGAGGAAGGACAGTCCATCCGCCATACCATGAACCCGCTGGAAAAAGCGGAGTACCTGGCGGATGTAGTGGCCGATATCGGCATACGGCTGTTCTCAGAGGGCGTGGATCCCATGGAAGAGATTATGGACCAGATCCGATCTGCTTTTGAGATCGACGGTGTGCGGATATACCGGGCAGGACAGGGGGAGCCGATTTATATCAGCGGGGATTATCAGCCTGTGCCGGATATGCGCTCCTTTATTGTGGGCGATGAGTTGACAAAATTGCTGAATCAGCCTCACTACTTGATGGCCAGTCATATTACCAATTTGGAAGGGGTCAACAGGGAATTTTTTGAATTACTTAGGGGCAGCCGGATAGAAGGCATGGTATGCTTCTGCTATCAGGATAAGAACGGTGTAAACCTGTACTTTTTCTATGAGGCATTCAACCACCGGTTCCGCTGGTCAGAGTCCGATAAGAACTTCCTGCTGACGGCCAGCAAGCTTATGGCAAATGTGCTGTAGAGGACACGAAAGGGAAAACGTATTATTTCATAATAATGGAGCGCAAGAGAAAGCACCATGGCGGCATAGACTGCCATGGTGCTTTCTCCTGCGCGTCAGAATGGGGGTAAAATGTCATTTGTCGTCGCGGATTCCTGCCCCGGGAAAATCATAATAAGCCTTCACTTTGATATCCTGCTTGTAATCGCCGAAATCTTCTCCGAACAATGTGAAGCCGCCGCAGTTGGCGGTATCCTTGGGGACGGAAAAAGTCAGATTGATGGAACTGTTGTAATCAATATGCAGATCCTGTATTCTGGTGTCGGCGATCCGGTGGGTGCCGTCAATGAAGGTGCCGTCGGAATTGACGATCAGGGTTTTCAGGAGGCCATATTGATTCAGCAGTTCAGGCCACCAGTAGGGCGACAGGATACCCTTGCGGTTCCCGAAGTCGCCCGGACTGACCCATTTCCCCAGCGGAATGCCGTTGATATCAAAATAGATATCGCTGGGATAATCTTCATTGATCTCAGGACATTCCGAGGAAACCTCAAAAGAGATCTGAAGTTCCCGGAGAACCTGGCCTGCGTTCAGCCTGTTAGGCAGATTGTAGGTAATGCTGCCATAAGCAAACCAGAGAATGCCTGCTCTGAAACGTTCAGGATAGGAAAAAACCCTGGGTACATCCAACTCCCCTATAATATTGGCGGCGGTTGCCAGGCCGCAGGTGGGGTGGATCTCGCAGGCGGTATAGCAGCCTACGGCGATATCGTCCTGATAACAGTGTCTGGGCTGTGCCTGAGGGGCTATGTCCACTATCATGCGGGAATATACAGGCTGAATGATCTTCATAATACCCCGTTTTCCCGAGGAAGTGCGGATAGTCACCAGGCCGGCGCTTTCCAGTTTGCCCACATGGAGGGAGATGGCGCTGTTGGTCAGCCCCAGTGCTTCAGCCAGATCATTCATGCTCATCTCCTGTTCATATATTAGTTCCATAATGCGCAGCCGCATAGGGGTGCTCAACGCCTTGAACACTTCTTCGGCTTCTCTTAACGAATGTAAATATAGCATCTTGTGATACTCCTGCTTGAAATGAACTCTTTGAATATTCTGAAAGTATTATACCCATATAGGAAAGAGTTCGTCAATATAAAACATTTAAGATCTGACTGAAACAGAACTTTAAATTAATGTTGAGCTAATTAAGAAATACTAAAGGATCTGATAAACTTATTAAGAAAATAACAGTCTACAGAATATTTTGACACAATATTTTCATATTCCCTGTGTGACATATCCTGTAACTATCCCATAAAATATGGATTTATCGGCGTAGTTTAAGGCGAGGAAAGGTGCTGAAAAAATGGCTGATTTAGTCGGATTGAGCATCTAATCGCAGGGAAAGACAAAACAGCTTTGTGCAAACCATACAAAAATACCCTATTAAATTTCGTTATGCAAAGTAAAAATGTTTGTTGACATAGATGGAATAACATAGTATCTTTAAAGTAAGATTAAGTAGAAACATTAATAATAAAGTTAAAACTTAAATAAACGGACAAAAATAGTCCAAAAGGACAGAAAATATACCCAATGCTTAAACTATTAGTGAAATAATCGCAAAATTGCATGGTGCAAGATGTATGCTGCAGCTTAAAGTAAAAGCATGATTTTCGTCAATATGTATATTTGGCCTATCAGCGACTATCAATATAAGGAGGTTCCGTATGGCACGGAAAGGAAAAAAAGTTTTAGCGGCGGTGCTGACAGCCAGCATGGTCAGCCAGATTTTTTTCGGAGAAGGTGCAGCCGGTGTGGCAGAAGCAGAGACACCCGACAGCACGGAAAACCAGCAGCAATCGGAAGAGTCGTTCAGTATTGAGCGCTTGACTTCCAACTACACCATTGTCAGTTCAGGGTACACGGCGGCGGCTTACAAGGGCGACCCCGTGCTCTGGCAGATGGACAAAGCTTTAAGCAGCGGTGATACCGGATATCTGGCGGCAAACAATTATGGGTATGAAAACGGCGTTGTGGACGTAAAGAGTGGTGATACCTTCTGCATGACCGTGACAGTGCCTGAGACAGCGCTCTATTGGATAGGATTTGACTATCTGTCTTATGACCAGTCTATTCTTCCCATAGAACTGGCACTGAAGATTGACGGGGATTACCCCTTTTATGAAAGCAGAAATCTGTCTTTTGAGACCACATGGGCCTCTCAGGCAGAGATTTCTCATGACCGTTACGGAAACGAGATTGTAGCGCTGCCTGACAAGCTTATCCAGTGGGAGACCAAATATCTGTCCGATGCCAGCTATCGGCGTTCCGCTCCTCTGTGTGTGGAACTGGAGCAGGGTACTCATGAGTTGGAGATCACAGTCAGCGAGGGTCAGTTCCTTCTGGGAAACCTCAGCCTGGAAGCTCCCAGGGAAGTGCCGGAGTACACCGGCTCAGAGAAAGCGCCTGGAGAGGCGCTGATTCCCATCGAGGCAGAGAATTTTTACCTGAGGAATGATTCCGCCATTCACGCCATAGGCGAGTATGACACGGCGGTGAATCCCCTGTCAGCCAAGGATACAGTGCTCAACACGGTGGACAGCGACTCCTTTAAGACCGCGGGGCAGACGATTACATATGAGTTTTATGTGGAACAGCCCGGGTATTATTATCTGGCCATGAACTATAAACAGTCCGATAAGAGTGACTTTCCGGTGTTCCTTGATTTTCGTATAGACGGGGAAATTCCCAATCAGGCGTTCCGGAACTGGCAGGCGAAGTACACCACCAAGTATACCACCACCACTCTCAAAGACGGGGAGGGCAGCAATTTAAGCGTTTATCTGGACCAGGGCCATCATACGCTCTCCGTCACCATCAGCATAGAAAATCTGCTGTATGTGCTGGAGCAGGTGGATATGATTATGAATGGAATCAACGACCTGTCTCTGGAAGTCACTAAGGTAGCAGGCACCAACAAGGATAAGTACAGGGATTTGAGATTGACCAGATACATACCGGACGTGCAGGAGAGGCTGTATGGATGGGTGGATCAGTTGTATGAACTGGCTGAAATGGCAACCCAGTACGTGGAAGAGGACGATCCGGAGGATGTGGCGGCCTTCGCCTATCTGATCATTGCCGCCAAGCAGTTAAGGAGCCTGGGCGACGAACCCAACGAACTAATCTACCGTGTGGCGGAGCTTTCCACCAGCGTAAACTCCATCAACACCCAGATTGCGAATTTTATTGATCTGATCAATGACAACAACCTTTCCATAGACAGGATCTATCTGTACCAGGAGGACGCCAAACTCCCCCGCAAACTGAACGTGTTCCAGGGTATGGGTCTCTCCGTGCAGAGATTTGTTAATTCCTTTTTCGGAACTTCCTACTCTGCCAGCAACACCGACAAGGATCATCTGCAGGTATGGGTGAACAGACCCAGACAATATGTAGAGATCATGCAGAAAATGATTGACGAGCAGTTTACCGTTCAGACCGGCATTGAGGTGGACCTGTCTCTGATGACGGACGCCAACAAGCTGGTGCTTTCCAATGCTTCCGGCGATACGCCGGATATTGCCACGGGCATCAACTATTCTGTCCCCTTCGAACTTGGCATCCGGGGCGCGCTGGTGGACCTGACCAAGTTTGACAACTACAGGGAAGTGTTTGCCAGATACAGCAAAGGTCTGGTGCTTTCCTCCGTTATCGACGACGGCCTCTATTCCCTGCCGGAGACCATGAATTTTTATATCATGTTCTATCGGTCGGATATTTTGGAAAAGCTGGGGCTGGATGCGCCCAATACTATGGAAGACCTGATTGCCATGCTGCCCGATTTACAGATGAGGGGCCTGAATGTGTATTATCCCACGGCATCCATGCTGGTGCTGCGTAACTTCCACGGCACCACGCCCATGATTTTCCAGCACGGCGGCAGCCTGTACGGGGAGACTGCCCTGGAACTTCAGGTAAACAGTGAGTCCTCCGTAGAGGGAATCACAGCCCTGACGGAATTGTTTACCCTCTATAATCTGCCGGTGGATGTGCCCAATTTCTACCAGCACTTCAGAAACGGCGACCTGCCTATCGGGATAGCGGATTTCAATTCCTACAACCTGATCCTCAACGCGGCTCCCGAGATTGCCAATTCATGGGAGATTGCCCTTGTGCCCGGCGTACAGGACCCGGATACGGGAGAAATCTATCGGTATATGTCCGGCGGCGCGGAGAGTACGGTAATGTTTGCCTCCAATGAAGAGAGAGAGCAGCAGGCATGGCAGTTTATGGAATGGTGGTCCAGCGCGGAGGTGCAGGCGGAGTTCGGACAGATGCTCCAGATCATGTACGGCGACGAGTATATCTGGCCTACCGCGAACTTGGAAGCCTTCGGAAACCTTCCTTATCCTACCGCTCACAAGGATATCATCATGGAGCAGGCCGAGAATATCCTGGAGGCGCCCAGACTGCCGGCAAGCTACATGCTGGAGCGTGAACTCAGCAATGCCTTCAATGATATCGTAGTCCATGGCGATACTCTGCGGACCCGGATCGATGAACTGGTCAAGACCGTAAACCGTGAGACTTCCAGAAAGCTGGAAGAACTGGGTTATATTGACGGATCGGGAAATGTACAGGAAGAATACATTGTTCCTTCGGTGGATGTGGTAGATCGGATTTTTGAGGATAAGAATTGAGTGCTGCTAGAAGCGGCAGATTGAGAGGTAGCAATGAGTAAGAGGACCAAAATAAGCAGAAGGGAGAATTCCAATAAAGCGGGATATTTGTTTGCGGCTCCCTATGCCCTGCTGTTTACCATATTCATATTGACCCCGGTAATCCTGGCGATCGTTCTTTCGTTCACCAATTTTAATACCATACAGTTTCCCGAGTTTGTGGGATTTTTGAACTATATCAATCTGATTACCGGCGATGAAGTGTTTATGCAGTATGTTCTGCCGAACACCGTTACATACGCGCTGATTGTGGGTGTGGGCGGCTATGTGCTGGCTTTCCTGATGGCCTGGGCTCTGGCCAATCTGCCCAGAGTACCCCGGACCATATGCGCCCTGATTCTGTATTCGCCTACCATGACCACCGGTGTGGCTATGACGGTGCTGTGGAAGATCATGTTTACAGGTGACCAGACAGGATATCTCAACAGCTGGCTGATGGAACTGGGTGTCATCAACGAGCCCATCATCTGGCTGGTGAGCGCTGACTACCTGCTTCCCATCGTTATCATTATAGGATTGTGGAGCAGCATGGGCGTGGGCTTTCTGTCCATCCTGGCAGGTATCCTGAACACGGATGAATCCCTGTATGAGGCGGCGGCCATCGACGGTGTAAAGAACAGGTTCCAGGAGATGTTTTATGTGACGATCCCCAGCATGAAACCCCAGATGCTGTTCGCGGCCGTCATGCAGATCGTGGGGGCGTTCCAGAACGGACAGATCGCATCCTTGCTGGCAGGCAATCCCACCCCGGGCTATGCGGCCCAGCTGATCGTCAACCATATCGAGGATTACGGCTTTATCCGCTACGAGATGGGTTACGCGGCGGCGGTATCCGTAGCTCTGTTGCTGATCGTACAGGTGTTTTCCAAGATTTCCACGAAACTGTTTGGAGAGGATTAGGAGGCGTAAAAGATGGCTTATAAAGGACATAAAATCAACCCAAATAAATTTGAGGTGGGGCAGATCAAGATTTTCCTGCTGGTGCTTCCTCTGGTAATCCTCACGGGTCTGCCGATTGTGTTCATCATATTCCATGCGTTTAAGCCCATGGAAGAACTGTTCGCGTTCCCTCCCAAGTTTATTACCACAAATCCCACGCTGGATAACTTCAGAAAACTGTTCAAGGCATCCAGGACTGCGGGAATCCCGCTTTCCAAATATGTGTTCAACAGCCTTCTGATCACGGTGTCGGTAGTGTTTTTATCCCTGTTCTTCTCCACGGCGGCCTCCTATGCGCTGTCCAAGCTGAAATTCAAGGGAAGAAACATGATGATGCAGATCAATCAGTTTGCTCTTATGTTTGTCCCGGTGGCCGTGATGATTCCCCGCTATCTGGTGGTCAACACTATGGGACTTACCAACACCTATTGGGCTCATATCCTGCCGCTGATACCGCTGCCTGTGGCGCTGTTTCTGATCAAGCAGTTTGTGGACCAGGTGCCGCAATCCCTGATTGAGGCGGCGTACATGGACGGGGCCACGGAGATCCATATCTACTTTAAGGTGGTCCTGCCCTTGATAAAACCGGCTATAGCCACGGCGGCTATCCTGGTGTTTCAGCAGGTGTGGACCAACATGGAAGCTTCCAACTACTATGTAAACGATGAGGGACTCAAATCCCTTGCCTTTTATATGAATACCCTGAGCAGCGGCACGGGCAACACGGTAGCCGGACAGGGAGTGGCGGCTGCCGCGTCGCTGATTATGTTTGTACCCAATCTGGTATTGTTCTGCATTTTGCAGAAGAACGTTATGAATACCATGGCACATTCCGGTATCAAGTAGAAATGAGAGGGTGAAGGAATTGATGAAAAAGATATCAAAAAAACTTTTATTATCTTTGACAGTACTCCTTCTGGCGGCAATATTGATAAGGATGCCGTTGGAAATATACGCAGATGCCCCCTATAAGACGTACACGGTTGACGGATATGGCTATGTGACGGAAACGCAGACGGCGTATCTCCCCTATATGACCATTACCAAGGTTGGCGAGGAAGCGCTGAACGGCCCCACGGATTTTACCCTTTTGGAAGACGGCAGCATGTATATTCTGGACAGCGGCAACCGCCGGATAGTGGTATCCGATTTGGAAGGAAATCTGATTGACACTTTCGGAGAGGGCACACTGGTGAATCCGCGAGGCATCTATGTGACGCCGGAGCATATCTGTTATGTGGCGGACAGGGACGCCAAAAGCATCTTTGTCTTTGACGAAGAGGGAAATCTGACACAGACTTATGGGAAACCGGAGCATGCCCTGTACGGCAGCACCCAGGATTTCCTGCCCATCAAAATTGTTGCCAACTCCGCGGGCACTATGTATGTGATCTGTGAGTCCAATACCAATGGCATTGTGCAGATCAGCCCGGTGGAGGGCGGTACGTTTCTGGGTTATTTCGGAACCAACAGCACCGACAAAAATCTGTGGACCATTGTATGGCGCGCTCTGCAGACGGAGGCCCAGAGGGCCAGGTCCTTAAGCAACCTTCCGTCCACGCCCACGAACCTGGCCATCGACGAAAAGGGGCTGATCTACACAGTTACCGCAGGCGAGGAAAGAGAGACGCTGAAACGTCTGAATATTGCGGGAATCAATATGATTGAGCCAAACAGATACGATGAAACGCCAGCGGCGGTGGCGGTGGGAAACCATGACAACGTGTTTGTGGCTTCCACACAGGGTTACATATATGAATATAACAACGAGGGCAACATGCTCTTTGTATTCGGCGGCAGTGATGTGGGACAGCAGAGGATCGGCCTTTCCACCAGAGTGGAAGCCATCCAGATCGGAACGGACGACAAGATCTATGTGTTGGACTCCGAAAAAGCCCAGATCCAGATTTATGAGCCCACGGAGTTCACCAGTCTGCTGCATGAAGCCCTGTTCCTGTTTTCCAAGGGGCGGTACACGGAGAGTAAGGGTCCCTTAAGCCAGGTGCTGCAGATGAACAATCTGTTCGACTATGCCAATATGGCCATGGGCAAGGCGCTGGTTCAGGAAGAACAATATGAGGAGGCGCTGCACTATTCCCGGCTCGCCAAGGATTTTGACGGATATTCCGACGCGTTCTGGGAGATCAGGAACCAGTGGCTCAAGGACTACCTGGTTCCCGTGTTCCTGATTATACTTGCGATTCTTGTGATTAAAAAGGTTTTGCAGGTTCTGGATAAAAAGAAGGGAATCCTGGCCGGGCCCAGAGCAGCCATAAAGAATTTCAGGGACAAAAAGCTGGTGAAGGAACTGGGGTATATGTTTTACTTCATGAAGCATCCGGTGGATGGCTGCTATGGAGTCAAGAGAGAGGGAAGAGTATCCCTGCTGAGCACCAATATTATACTGGTACTGGGAATTCTGTTCTATGTGATAAACAAGTATTTCTGCGGATTCCTGCTAAAGACCGTGAGAGAAGGAAGTTACGATATCGTCTCGGACGTGGGACTTCTGGTGATTGCCTTCGTGCTGGTAACAGGCTGCAATTACCTGATCTGCACCATCAACGAAGGAGAAGGAAAATTAAAGGATATATACTGCTCTTTCGTATACAGTTTTACTCCCTATGTGGTGCTTTTGCCGGTGATTTTCCTGCTCTCCCATGTGGTCACATATAACGAAGTGTTCTTTGTGGAATTTGCGACTTTGTTTATGTATGTCTGGATTGTGGTCCTGGTCTTCATCTCCATCAAGGAGATCAACGATTACAGCGTGAAGGATACCTTCAAGATCATAGGACTTACGCTATTTACGATTTTGATAGCCGTCCTGCTGGCATTTATCATTTATGTATTGTGGACACAGGTGTTTGAATTCATCCAGTCCATAGCTGGAGAGGTGGTGTATAGGATTGGCAGCTAAAATAAAGAAGACAATAGCAATATTTCTGACGGCGGTATGCCTGCTTGCATCCGTAACGGTCTTCGCGCCTATGAGGGCGCAGGCCGCCCAGGATCAGATTAACGGACACAGCCTGATAGCGGAAAACGATCATTACGCGCTGTATATGAATGAGGAGTATCTGTCTATCATCGTACAGGACAAAGCCACAGGGGCCTACATGGAATCGGCTGTCAGCTACGACGACAACAAGAACAACGCCACCTGGTCCGCGGCCATGAGGTCAGCGCTGGTGTTGACGGTGATCTACGGTATAACCGACACCCAGCAGGCGGACCTGATCAATGACGAGGTGGCCAAGGATATCACCTATACGGACAACGGATTCTCCGCGAAGGTGTATTGGAGCAAATACAAGTTTGGAATGACCCTGGAGGTCGAGCTTACGGAAGACGGAGTAATCGCTTCCGTGCCAGATGAGTCCATTGTAGAGGACGGAGAGGATTACTTCATCGGGACGATTTCCGTATATCCTTATCTGGGACACTCCTATCTGGATCAAAAGGAAGGCTACATGTTCATTCCGGACGGGAACGGGGCATTGATCTATCTGGAAGATAAGGAAGGACGCTTTCGGAGCGGCTTTACAAGCATGATATACGGAGACGATCCGGGTTTCGCCAGACAGAGTGCTTCCAATCTGTGGCAGGACCACAACATCATCAATGATGCCAATAAGGTGATAGCTCCTGTGTTTGGCATGGCCCACACCAGTGAAGGAATTGCCTATCTGGCGGTGGTGGAGAAGGGGGCCGAACGGGCGTCCATCATTGCCAATCCCAACGGCGCCAATGTGGATTATAACAGAATTTATGCAAGGTTTACGGAGAGAGTGGTATTTACCCAGTACAACGGCAACAATTCCTCTTCCGCCTACCAGACGGCCGAAACAGGCAGAAGCCATTCGGACTTGCAGGTACATTGGATTTTCCTTGCAGGGGATGACGCCAATTACTGTGGAATGGCCAATGCGTATAGGGCCTATCTGCTGGAGAGGGGAGACCTGGTACCCAGCGCCGACAACTCCTACAATACCAGAGTCGACTTCCTGGGATCGGACAGAGAATCCTGGGTGGTAGGAACCAGCGCCGTGGTGATGACCACCACCGATGACATCCGGGAAATATATGAGGACCTGAAAAAGGAAGGTGTTACGGATCTCTTTTCCGTCTACAAGGGATGGCAGAAGGGAGGGATATACAACCTGCCCATCGGTTCTTACAAGGCGGATTCCAAGATCGGCGGAACGGGAGATCTGACTTCCCTCATGGAGGAGGCGGAAAACGCGGGAATCCAGTTTTACCTCTATAACGATGCCTTGCGGCTCAATCCGGTGGAAAGCAGTTCTGTCTTTAATGTGGTAAAGCAGATAAACAGGAGAAGATTCTCCGAGTCTACCTACAAGGATGTATATGAAGAGTTTTTGTACCTGATTCCTTCCAGAACAGGTACGCTGCTGGGACAGTTTGTGAACAGCTGCACGAAAAAGGGTGTGAATAATCTGGCGCTGGCTGGAATTACCAACACATTGTATTCCAACTATTATGACAATGTTTTTTACAGCAGACACAATACCGCAGAGGAATATGACAAGATTTTCGGTCAGATAGCCGGACAGACGGATCTGGTGATGGAACAGCCTTTCGCCTATCTGTGGAAATATACGGATGCGTTCCTGGATATGCCGCTGTACACCTCCAACTATATGTATGAGGATGAGAGCATTCCGTTCATGTCCATAGTGCTGAAAGGCGTGATGCCGATGTATTCCGAATATGTGAATTTTGAGGCCAATAAGCAGGAGTTTTTCCTGAAAATGGTGGAGACGGGAACCTTCCCTTCCTTCTACATAACAAAGGAGAGTTCTTCCGATCTGGTCAACACAAATTCCAGTGACATATACAGTTCCCAGTATGACGTGTACCGTGACACCATGATCGCCTATGCCAGAGAACTGGCGGAAATCAACGCGAAGGTAGAGGGCGCTTACATTGTGGGCCACGAGATCAGGGAGAATAACGTCACGGTAGTAACCTATGGCAACGGTGTAAAAATCTACCTGAATTACGGCAGCAGCGCAGTTCAGACGGACGGATACACTATCGAGGGAATGTCCATAAAGGTGGTAGAGTAAATGAGGAAAGAGAAAAAAGTGAAAGATCCCAGAGCGAAGCTTGGGAAATTGGAAAAACGAGAGGCGAGAGCGGGGTATCTGTTCGTGGCGCCATGGCTGATCGGCGTAGGGCTGTTCTTGTTATATCCGCTCTGCCAATCCTTCTATTATATGTGGTTCAATATCAGAATCACACCGCTGAAGACCCTGTACACTTATGTGGGAACCGGCAATTTCACCCAGATTTGGCTGGAAAATCCTGAGTTCCCCCAGCAGATTGTCACTTATCTGTGGCAGACCATAGTGGAGGTGCCGATCATAGTGGTATTTGCCCTGATGATCGCCATCATGCTGAACGGTCAGATTAGGTGCAGAGGATTGTTCAGACTGATCTTCTTTCTGCCGGTAATCATCGTCAGCGGGCCTGTTATGAACATGCTGGTGGCGGAGGGCGCGGCCAGTATCCCGGCCATGAATACGGAATCCATTGTGGCGGCTTTTGATACATTCCTGTCCCACCGTCTGGCGGAAGCCATAGGAGAAATATTTTCCGACATGATCATGATCCTGTGGTATTCGGGAGTGCAGATACTGATTTTCCTGTCGGCCCTGCAGAAGATTGATTCCGCCATGTATGAGGCGGCTTCCATGGACGGCGCTTCGGGATGGGAGAGCTTCTGGAAGATTACGCTGCCCACCATCAAGCCCTATATCCTTTTGAACGCAGTGTATTCGGTTATCTTCCTGTCCAGCAACGAGCAGAACACGCTGATCACAATGATTCAGGACGCCATGTTCTCAGGAACCAAGGAGAAGGGTTACGGATATGCGGCGGCCATGGCCTGGATGTATGCCGTGATTGTCACATTGATTGTTCTTTTGTTCTTCCTGCTGCTGGGTTCCAAGAAGGACGTATACGACAGACAGATTAAGCGTAGAAAGAGGGCGCTTAAGAAAGAGGCAAGACTTGTCAAGAAGATAGAGAGGAGGGGCAGGAGAAATGCAAGAAAAATCGAGCAAGCAAGGCAAAAGCGCAAGTACAAGACCTATAGCGGCGAAAGCGACTATTAAGCGTTATTTCACCAAAGAAAAAATGCGCCGTTTTGTATTCGGCACCAGGGAGAAAGAGGGCGCCGGAAAACAGATCGTGGTGTACGGCCTGCTGATCTGTATCGGATTTGTCTATCTGTATCCGATCCTCTATATGATCAGTACCAGCTTTATGAACCGGGATGACCTGTTGGATTCATCCATAAACTGGCTGCCCGGTACACTGTATCTGCAGAATTATATTGATGCCGCAAGCAGCATGAACTTCTGGACTTCGCTGCTGAAAGGAATTGTAATTGCAGGAATCCCCACCCTGTTGAATATCCTGGTGTGTATGCTGGTGGGCTACGGATTCGCCACCTTTGCCTTTAAGGGAAGGACGGTCATGATAGGGCTTCTGCTCTTTTCCTATATCCTGCCCAGCCAGGTGACCATGATCCCCACCTATGGACTATACAGCAAGATGGGCATTGTGGGAACCCTGTGGACCTTCATTCTTCCGGCGCTGTTCGGAAACGGACTCAACGCCCCCATCTTTATCCTGATCTTTTACCAGTTCTTCCGGCAGGTCCCCAGGGTGCTGCTGGAGGCGGCAAAGATTGACGGCGCGGGACATTTCAAGACTTTTGCAAGGGTGGCTGTGCCCTCTGCGGGCCCTGCGATCCTGACTGTGGGACTGTTCTCCTTTGTATGGTACTGGAATGAGTCCTATCTGACAGAAATGTACGTACAGGGCTTGTCCAGCAAGAGCGTATGGGTCAACTTGGTAGTACAGCTGAAGAATTTCGAGACCAGCTTCGAGAGTATGCAGGCTACGGGAGATGTGGCGGTAAGCCTGAGCGAATCGGTAAAGATGGCGGCCACGGCCCTGAGCATTCTGCCTCTGATGCTGATGTACTTCGTCCTGCAGAAGCAGTTTGTGGAAAGTATCGACAGAGCTGGTATCACCGGCGAGTAACAGATCTTACTCCGGCGCGGACCGGATTGAGATAAAACAAAAACAGCATGTCCCCGGACAGTACACTGATTCATATCCGGACGCCCAAGCGGCCGAATATGAATCACCCGGTTCGTGGACTGGCAGGGGATATGCGGAACTCAAA
>CANDMD010000046.1 GCA_947385725.1 uncultured Lachnospiraceae bacterium
TTCACCAGACCGTCAGGGCTCTATGAGACTATGCTGAAAAGGGTGACGCCTTACACACTGAGAGGTTTTATATATTATCAGGGGGAGAGCGACGATCACAGGCCCCAGGATTATTATGCGCTGTTCACCGGGCTGATCCGGCAGTGGAGACAGGATTGGGGTGATGACGGACTGCCTTTCCTCATGGTGCAGCTTCCCATGCACAGATATCAACATGACCCGGACACCAAGAACTGGTGCGTTATCCGGGAAAGTCAGATGCGGGCCTTTCGGATGCTTCGAAACACGGGTATAGCGGTGGCCATCGACTGCGGGCAGTTCCATGAGATTCATCCCAAAAATAAAAAGCCCGTGGGAGAGAGACTGGCCCTGCAGGCGCTGTCAGGCGTGTATCATCTGCTCTCCGAGGAAGAGGCTTTCGGTCCGGTATATCGGGATTTTCGTTATCGGGACAATGGGATGGAACTTACCTTTGACTATGCCCGGGACGGTTTTGTCTGCCATGGGGAGAAAATATCCGGCTTTGAGTTGGCAGGCGCCGACGGCGTGTTCCTGGAGGCCCGGGCCGCCTTTGAGGGCAGCAGGATTTTTCTGTATTCCGAGGAAGTCAGCGAGCCGGTCATGGCCAGATATCTGTGGACAAACTATGGGGAGGTGACGGTCTTTGGCGTAAACGGTCTGCCCATGGCGCCTTTTCGGACCCACATTTTCTAGAAGCCGCATGGAAATTATATAGGCAAGTTTCACAATCGCCTATAAGGAAACTATATTTTGTAAGGAGAGGAAGAGGTATGGCTTCATGGATGATACATCTGCGAGTGGCGCAGGGGATTTACAGACAACTTGGGTTAAAGCATATTGATGAGTTCATAATGGGGAATATTGCGCCGGACAGCGGCATCCCCACAGCGGACGGCACAGGCTATCAACCGGATGCGGAAGTCTCCCATTTTCGCACCATAGATCAGAACGGAATAAAGGATGTGCATGAGGAGCGCTTTGAGGAGCGGTTTTTTAATGAAGGATTGCGAAAAGGCTACGATGGCGGAACCTATGCGTTTTATTTCGGATATCTGACGCATCTGCTGACGGACAAGCTGTGGGCCGGCGAGATAGTCTATGGAGCCAAGGCCCGGTTTTCCGCATTGTTTGACAAGGATCGGGATGCTTTTTGGAGGCAGATTAAGAGGGACTGGTATGACATGGATTTTATGTATCTGAAGAAAACCCCGGATTTTGAGGCATTCCGGATATATGAGAGCATGGAAGTATTCCCCAATAAATATGTGGACTTTTTTGCGGAGGATGCATTCGAGCAGCGCAGGCAGTTTATCACTGGGTTTTATAGAGATGGGGTGAGCAGAATAAAGGAACGTGAGACCTATCTTTCCATGGAGGAACTGGATACATTTGTGGCATCTGCCACAACGAGGATACTTGCGCAATGTGCGGTCTATGTCGCCGAGTTGGATTCCCACAGTGTTTGAAACAGGCTCTCTGCCAGGCGATCGCATCTGCCTGTTCTCTTGTATGATGCAATATTCCGGGACATAGCATTTATGGTATGCCCGCCGCGCAGACAAGCAGATTTATATCAGCAGCAGTCAGCGTGCGAGGCAGGAGCTGCCGATGGCTGCCGCCAGACTCAGAAAGCCTTGCTAAAATGCGGCATTTCATGTTAATATGGGAGAAGATTGCTGTTCACGGCACTGTCTTAAGCGTTTCCTTATGTCAATGGTGAACAGTTACAGGAGCGATATTTTTTGCGAAGGAGAGTGTTGCATGGATATCAAATACACAGACAAAAAAGAGTATTCCACTGAGGACTTACAAGCGCTGTTTAAGTCGGTTGACTGGCTTTCCGCCAATTACCCGGAGCGGCTGAAAAAGGCCCTGGATCACTGTGAAACGGTTTACACCGCCTGGTGCGGCGACAGGCTGGTGGGCCTGATCAATGCCATAGACGACAGCGAGCTGACTGCCTACGTCCATTATCTGTGCGTGGATCCGCAGTTCCAGGGAAAAGGCATAGGTAAGAAGCTGCTGGAATTTATCAAGGAAAAATATAAGGATTACTTGTATATTATCCTGATTGCGGAAAACGAGCCGCTGATAAAATACTACCGCCAAAACGGATTTGAACTGATTGAGGGGAGATATGTCATAGAGATGCTGAATCCATAATGTGGTTCTCCTGACAGGGCATATTCTTTTATTGACATACCGCAAAACGGTTGATAAAATTATAGTGTGAAAATCGGGGCAGTATGCTCAGTTATATAAAATATTTCGTTTTAATTGGGGGAAATTTTATGTACCATTGTCATATGCAAATTTATCTCATAAGCCGTCAGGCCAGTCGGTTTGAGATCATCCAAAAGATGGAGCCGCTGGCGCCGTTTACCCACATATTTTTGGAGAGCGACCGCCCTCAGGAGGAACTGGTATCCAGGGCGGATGTGATCCTGGCTGATCTGCAGGATATGGACGCTGTCTCTGAGACAGAAAAGATTATCAGCTGGAAGGCGCCGGAGGTGGAACTGATCCTGCTGGCGGACAAGAAACAGATAGAAACCCTGACCGATTGTCTGGCCCAAATCAAGGATGTCTGGACTCTTCCCATGTCCGATGAGGAACTGCGGTTCCGTTTTCTGCGCTGGCAGCAGGCCTGCAAAGTGCAGAAAGACTATTGGGAGACCAGCCAGTTTCTGGAGACCACGGTCAACAGCGTCCCCAATCTGATCTGGTACAAGGATAAGGATGGCGTACACGAGAAAGTAAACAACAGTTTTTGCAAGGCGGTGAACAAAACCAAGGCCCAGGTACAGGGCCGCCGCCATGCTTATATATGGGATGTGGAGCAGGATGACCCGGCCTGTATCGAGTCGGAGCGCATGGTCATGGAGAAGAGGGAAACCTGTATCTCAGGTGAGTGTATCCAGACTCTGGACGGGATCAGGCTCCTCACCACTTACAAATCTCCGTTATATGATCTGGATGGCAGTGTAATGGGTACGGTGGGCGTTGCCATTGATGTAACTAAGGAGCAGGAATACGCACAGGAACTGATTCGAAGAACCCAGACGCTGGAATCGATTTTCACCTCTATGGATTGCGGTATTATGTGCCATAGCCTGGACGGATCACGCATCACCCGCATCAATAGAGCGGCGCTGCGGATTCTGGGCTACGAGTCCATGGAGGACTTGATGGCGGCAGGCTTTGATATGATGGCGGCATCTGTTGTGGAAGAAGATCGGCTTAAGCTGCAGGAGAGCCTCCAGTCTCTGGAAAAAGAGGGGGACAGCATCAGTGTGGCATACCGCATACAGCACAAAGAGGGCCATATTCTGCATATTATGGGCAATATCAAGCTCATACGGGAAAACGGGGAACTGATCTACCAGCGGTTCCTTTTGGACTGCACAGCCCAAAAGCAGCGGGAGGAGATAAAGCAGCAGGAGAAGGAGCGGCATCAGATAGAGTTGATCCATGCGCTCAGTATTGAGTACAGTCTGGTCTGTTATTTTGATCTGAACTCCGGCCGGGGCAATGCTCTCCGCATCGGGGAATGTGGGGAAGATATCTTACAGACGATATTTGCCGGGGATTTGTCTTTGGAAGATTGCATGGGGCGCTACATAGAAAACGGCGTTTTCGAGGAGGATAAGGAGGAGCTGAGGGAGGCGGCATCCTGCCAGTGGCTGGGCAGGGAACTATCCCAGAAAAAGATGTGCTTTATCAATTTCCGCACCGTCTGCTGTGGTGAAATACGATATTTCCAGATGGCCGCCGTGCGGGCCGGGGAATGGGATAAAATCAGGGGTATCGTCCTGGGTCTGCGCAGCGTAGATGAGGAGACCCGCAACGAGATGGAGAAAAAGGCTCTGCTGGAGGACGCGCTCTCTCAGGCCAATCGGGCCAACAAGGCAAAGAGCGTGTTCCTTTCCAACATGTCCCATGACATACGCACTCCCATGAACGCCATCATTGGATTTACGACTTTGGCTCTCACACACGTTGATCACAAAGAGCATGTGGAGATGTACCTCAAAAAGATCATGACCTCCGGGAATCACCTGCTGAGTCTTATTAATGATATTCTTGACATGAGCCGCATTGAGAGCGGCAAGATGCACTTGGACGAGAAGCCCTGCAGTCTGCCGGACATTCTGCACAACCTGCGCAGCATCATACAGGCGGATGTACACTCCAAGCAGCTGGAACTGTTTATGGATGCCATGGATATTCAGAATGAGGACATCTATTGTGACGGGCTGCGGCTGAATCAGGTACTGCTGAATCTGCTCAGCAATGCCGTGAAGTATACCGGCGCAGGCGGCAAAGTGGCCATCAAGGTAATTGAGATTCCCGGGGCTCCGGCGGGGTATGGCAATTATGAGTTTCGTATCATGGATACGGGTATCGGCATGAGCGAGGAGTTTGTGTCCCGTATATTTGAGCCCTTTGAGCGGGAGCGGAATTCTACCATAAGCAAGATTCAGGGAACCGGATTGGGTATGTCCATTACCAAGAATATCGTTGATCTTATGAATGGTTCAATAGACATAAAGAGCAAACAAGGTGTGGGAACGGAATGTGTTGTTTCCTTTACCTTCCGCCTGTACTCCGGGAAGAAAGAATCCCAGACGATACCCGAACTGAAGGGTTTGCGGGCCTTGGTGGTGGATGATGACTTTAATACCTGTGACAGCGTATCCAGCATGCTTCAGCAGATTGGTCTGCGGGCGGAGTGGACGCTGTCCGGAAAAGAGGCCGTACTGCGCACACGGCAGGCAGTAATGCGAAAAGACAACTATTATGTCTATGTGGTTGACTGGCTGCTGCCTGATATGAACGGTGTGGAAGTGGCCCGCAGGATCCGCCAGGAGACGGGGAAGAACGTTCCCATTATTGTCCTGACGGCTTACGACTGGTCAGACATCGAGGATGAGGCGCTGGAGGCCGGCGTGACGGCCTTCTGCAGTAAGCCATTGTTCCTGTCCGAACTGAAGGGGTGCCTGACTTCCATTGTCAATACAGAGAAAAAAGAGGATACCGGCAGCGATACGCAGAAAGAAATCCATGCGGGCCACATTCTGCTGACAGAGGACAATGAACTGAACCAGGAGATTGCCGTGGCCATTCTGGAAGGAGCAGGCTTCTCCACAGAAATTGCGGAGAACGGTCAGATAGCTGTAGATATGATCAGCCGCTCCCAGCCGGGATATTACCAGCTGGTGCTGATGGATGTACAGATGCCGGTGATGAATGGATATGAGGCAACCAAGGCCATCCGTAAGCTGGAGAACCGGGAACTGGCATCCATCCCTATCCTGGCCATGACTGCCAACGCCTTTGAGGAGGATAAGCAGGAGGCTCTAAACAGCGGGATGAACGGCCATATCGCAAAGCCGATCAATATCGAGGTTTTGATGAGGGAACTGAATAATATATTAAGGCCCCAGGAGTAATTTATGCTGATTAACGCAGTATTGCAAGACACGGCGGGAGTTTGGTTTACGCAAACTCCAGATATGCAGGAGTAAGATAAATATGAAGATTGCGGAGTACATAGACGCATTGCCATCGGATATGGTTTATTGCAGCGCTGCCATCAACAAAGAATATATGGTGCAGATGGCAGATGAGCATTTTTATCATTTTTTGGGGAAAACAGTGGGCATCTGTATGGCGGATTGTATCCACCCGGATCTGAGGGAGGAATTCCGCAGTGCTTTTGACAGCCTTGAGCCGGGGAAGTCTGTGCGGATACTGACAGCCATGAAGGGCAGGGAGGAAAGTTTTCAGCAGGTGGATCTGACCATCAGCGACAACCGGCACACCGTGAACGGGGTGCCGGTATGGGAGTTGACCATTTACAATCTGTTTACCATTGAGGAGAAGTATCTGCAGGCATCCGATGATGCCAATAAGTACCGGGCATTTTTGTCCATGTACCAGGAATATCTCTTTGATTATGATGTGGAACAGGACAGCATTGCCGTATTCCGCTATGTGGGTATCAAGTCCACCATACTGGTGAAATGCAGTCTGAAGGAGTTCCGGGAAAGTGTCTCCGCCATGTATCCCAGAAAAAGCTTTCAAGAGGAACTGGAGGTATTTTGCCAGCACCTGCTGAGCGCGCAGGAAAACTTCAGCTGTGATCTGCGCGGCCCCATACCCCGCCATAAGACTATAATGGGTCTGTTCCACATCGAAGGCAAGGTGATCTACAAGCACAATAACCAGAGAATGGTGCTGGGAATTCTTCGGATGCTGGATCAGAAGGCGGAGGATGCCACTCCATACTATGCCACCGCGGAGGGCAAGGATTCTTTCACCGGCCTGTTGAATAAGCGCGCCTGTGCGGAATATGTGGCGGAGAGGTTGGCATCGGACAGGGAAATCCATTACATGGCCATGATAGATATAGACAATTTTAAGAATATCAATGACACCTATGGACATATGTATGGAGATAAGGTAATCGGCCAGGTTGCATCCATCATCAACAGCACCATGAACGGACGGGGGATTGTGGGACGTTTTGGCGGAGATGAATTTTTTATTTTTACCAATTGGATCAATACGGAGATGCAGCTGCGAGCGGTTTTGACCTCCATACGCAAACAGGTACAGAGCACCTTTGAGAACCGGGAAGAAAGCTGTAAGGTCACTCTGTCCATCGGCATCAGCAAAGCGCCCACGAACGGCATCACCTATGACGAGTTGTTTAAAAAAGCGGACAAATGCCTGTATCTGGCCAAATTCAAGGGCAAAAACCGCTTTGTAATCTATGAGGAGGATAAACACGGGGATTTAGTGGAGGAAGGACAGTCCATCCGCCATACCATGAACCCGCTGGAAAAAGCGGAGTACCTGGCGGATGTAGTGGCCGATATCGGCATACGGCTGTTCTCAGAGGGCGTGGATCCCATGGAAGAGATTATGGACCAGATCCGATCTGCTTTTGAGATCGACGGTGTGCGGATATACCGGGCAGGACAGGGGGAGCCGATTTATATCAGCGGGGATTATCAGCCTGTGCCGGATATGCGCTCCTTTATTGTGGGCGATGAGTTGACAAAATTGCTGAATCAGCCTCACTACTTGATGGCCAGTCATATTACCAATTTGGAAGGGGTCAACAGGGAATTTTTTGAATTACTTAGGGGCAGCCGGATAGAAGGCATGGTATGCTTCTGCTATCAGGATAAGAACGGTGTAAACCTGTACTTTTTCTATGAGGCATTCAACCACCGGTTCCGCTGGTCAGAGTCCGATAAGAACTTCCTGCTGACGGCCAGCAAGCTTATGGCAAATGTGCTGTAGAGGACACGAAAGGGAAAACGTATTATTTCATAATAATGGAGCGCAAGAGAAAGCACCATGGCGGCATAGACTGCCATGGTGCTTTCTCCTGCGCGTCAGAATGGGGGTAAAATGTCATTTGTCGTCGCGGATTCCTGCCCCGGGAAAATCATAATAAGCCTTCACTTTGATATCCTGCTTGTAATCGCCGAAATCTTCTCCGAACAATGTGAAGCCGCCGCAGTTGGCGGTATCCTTGGGGACGGAAAAAGTCAGATTGATGGAACTGTTGTAATCAATATGCAGATCCTGTATTCTGGTGTCGGCGATCCGGTGGGTGCCGTCAATGAAGGTGCCGTCGGAATTGACGATCAGGGTTTTCAGGAGGCCATATTGATTCAGCAGTTCAGGCCACCAGTAGGGCGACAGGATACCCTTGCGGTTCCCGAAGTCGCCCGGACTGACCCATTTCCCCAGCGGAATGCCGTTGATATCAAAATAGATATCGCTGGGATAATCTTCATTGATCTCAGGACATTCCGAGGAAACCTCAAAAGAGATCTGAAGTTCCCGGAGAACCTGGCCTGCGTTCAGCCTGTTAGGCAGATTGTAGGTAATGCTGCCATAAGCAAACCAGAGAATGCCTGCTCTGAAACGTTCAGGATAGGAAAAAACCCTGGGTACATCCAACTCCCCTATAATATTGGCGGCGGTTGCCAGGCCGCAGGTGGGGTGGATCTCGCAGGCGGTATAGCAGCCTACGGCGATATCGTCCTGATAACAGTGTCTGGGCTGTGCCTGAGGGGCTATGTCCACTATCATGCGGGAATATACAGGCTGAATGATCTTCATAATACCCCGTTTTCCCGAGGAAGTGCGGATAGTCACCAGGCCGGCGCTTTCCAGTTTGCCCACATGGAGGGAGATGGCGCTGTTGGTCAGCCCCAGTGCTTCAGCCAGATCATTCATGCTCATCTCCTGTTCATATATTAGTTCCATAATGCGCAGCCGCATAGGGGTGCTCAACGCCTTGAACACTTCTTCGGCTTCTCTTAACGAATGTAAATATAGCATCTTGTGATACTCCTGCTTGAAATGAACTCTTTGAATATTCTGAAAGTATTATACCCATATAGGAAAGAGTTCGTCAATATAAAACATTTAAGATCTGACTGAAACAGAACTTTAAATTAATGTTGAGCTAATTAAGAAATACTAAAGGATCTGATAAACTTATTAAGAAAATAACAGTCTACAGAATATTTTGACACAATATTTTCATATTCCCTGTGTGACATATCCTGTAACTATCCCATAAAATATGGATTTATCGGCGTAGTTTAAGGCGAGGAAAGGTGCTGAAAAAATGGCTGATTTAGTCGGATTGAGCATCTAATCGCAGGGAAAGACAAAACAGCTTTGTGCAAACCATACAAAAATACCCTATTAAATTTCGTTATGCAAAGTAAAAATGTTTGTTGACATAGATGGAATAACATAGTATCTTTAAAGTAAGATTAAGTAGAAACATTAATAATAAAGTTAAAACTTAAATAAACGGACAAAAATAGTCCAAAAGGACAGAAAATATACCCAATGCTTAAACTATTAGTGAAATAATCGCAAAATTGCATGGTGCAAGATGTATGCTGCAGCTTAAAGTAAAAGCATGATTTTCGTCAATATGTATATTTGGCCTATCAGCGACTATCAATATAAGGAGGTTCCGTATGGCACGGAAAGGAAAAAAAGTTTTAGCGGCGGTGCTGACAGCCAGCATGGTCAGCCAGATTTTTTTCGGAGAAGGTGCAGCCGGTGTGGCAGAAGCAGAGACACCCGACAGCACGGAAAACCAGCAGCAATCGGAAGAGTCGTTCAGTATTGAGCGCTTGACTTCCAACTACACCATTGTCAGTTCAGGGTACACGGCGGCGGCTTACAAGGGCGACCCCGTGCTCTGGCAGATGGACAAAGCTTTAAGCAGCGGTGATACCGGATATCTGGCGGCAAACAATTATGGGTATGAAAACGGCGTTGTGGACGTAAAGAGTGGTGATACCTTCTGCATGACCGTGACAGTGCCTGAGACAGCGCTCTATTGGATAGGATTTGACTATCTGTCTTATGACCAGTCTATTCTTCCCATAGAACTGGCACTGAAGATTGACGGGGATTACCCCTTTTATGAAAGCAGAAATCTGTCTTTTGAGACCACATGGGCCTCTCAGGCAGAGATTTCTCATGACCGTTACGGAAACGAGATTGTAGCGCTGCCTGACAAGCTTATCCAGTGGGAGACCAAATATCTGTCCGATGCCAGCTATCGGCGTTCCGCTCCTCTGTGTGTGGAACTGGAGCAGGGTACTCATGAGTTGGAGATCACAGTCAGCGAGGGTCAGTTCCTTCTGGGAAACCTCAGCCTGGAAGCTCCCAGGGAAGTGCCGGAGTACACCGGCTCAGAGAAAGCGCCTGGAGAGGCGCTGATTCCCATCGAGGCAGAGAATTTTTACCTGAGGAATGATTCCGCCATTCACGCCATAGGCGAGTATGACACGGCGGTGAATCCCCTGTCAGCCAAGGATACAGTGCTCAACACGGTGGACAGCGACTCCTTTAAGACCGCGGGGCAGACGATTACATATGAGTTTTATGTGGAACAGCCCGGGTATTATTATCTGGCCATGAACTATAAACAGTCCGATAAGAGTGACTTTCCGGTGTTCCTTGATTTTCGTATAGACGGGGAAATTCCCAATCAGGCGTTCCGGAACTGGCAGGCGAAGTACACCACCAAGTATACCACCACCACTCTCAAAGACGGGGAGGGCAGCAATTTAAGCGTTTATCTGGACCAGGGCCATCATACGCTCTCCGTCACCATCAGCATAGAAAATCTGCTGTATGTGCTGGAGCAGGTGGATATGATTATGAATGGAATCAACGACCTGTCTCTGGAAGTCACTAAGGTAGCAGGCACCAACAAGGATAAGTACAGGGATTTGAGATTGACCAGATACATACCGGACGTGCAGGAGAGGCTGTATGGATGGGTGGATCAGTTGTATGAACTGGCTGAAATGGCAACCCAGTACGTGGAAGAGGACGATCCGGAGGATGTGGCGGCCTTCGCCTATCTGATCATTGCCGCCAAGCAGTTAAGGAGCCTGGGCGACGAACCCAACGAACTAATCTACCGTGTGGCGGAGCTTTCCACCAGCGTAAACTCCATCAACACCCAGATTGCGAATTTTATTGATCTGATCAATGACAACAACCTTTCCATAGACAGGATCTATCTGTACCAGGAGGACGCCAAACTCCCCCGCAAACTGAACGTGTTCCAGGGTATGGGTCTCTCCGTGCAGAGATTTGTTAATTCCTTTTTCGGAACTTCCTACTCTGCCAGCAACACCGACAAGGATCATCTGCAGGTATGGGTGAACAGACCCAGACAATATGTAGAGATCATGCAGAAAATGATTGACGAGCAGTTTACCGTTCAGACCGGCATTGAGGTGGACCTGTCTCTGATGACGGACGCCAACAAGCTGGTGCTTTCCAATGCTTCCGGCGATACGCCGGATATTGCCACGGGCATCAACTATTCTGTCCCCTTCGAACTTGGCATCCGGGGCGCGCTGGTGGACCTGACCAAGTTTGACAACTACAGGGAAGTGTTTGCCAGATACAGCAAAGGTCTGGTGCTTTCCTCCGTTATCGACGACGGCCTCTATTCCCTGCCGGAGACCATGAATTTTTATATCATGTTCTATCGGTCGGATATTTTGGAAAAGCTGGGGCTGGATGCGCCCAATACTATGGAAGACCTGATTGCCATGCTGCCCGATTTACAGATGAGGGGCCTGAATGTGTATTATCCCACGGCATCCATGCTGGTGCTGCGTAACTTCCACGGCACCACGCCCATGATTTTCCAGCACGGCGGCAGCCTGTACGGGGAGACTGCCCTGGAACTTCAGGTAAACAGTGAGTCCTCCGTAGAGGGAATCACAGCCCTGACGGAATTGTTTACCCTCTATAATCTGCCGGTGGATGTGCCCAATTTCTACCAGCACTTCAGAAACGGCGACCTGCCTATCGGGATAGCGGATTTCAATTCCTACAACCTGATCCTCAACGCGGCTCCCGAGATTGCCAATTCATGGGAGATTGCCCTTGTGCCCGGCGTACAGGACCCGGATACGGGAGAAATCTATCGGTATATGTCCGGCGGCGCGGAGAGTACGGTAATGTTTGCCTCCAATGAAGAGAGAGAGCAGCAGGCATGGCAGTTTATGGAATGGTGGTCCAGCGCGGAGGTGCAGGCGGAGTTCGGACAGATGCTCCAGATCATGTACGGCGACGAGTATATCTGGCCTACCGCGAACTTGGAAGCCTTCGGAAACCTTCCTTATCCTACCGCTCACAAGGATATCATCATGGAGCAGGCCGAGAATATCCTGGAGGCGCCCAGACTGCCGGCAAGCTACATGCTGGAGCGTGAACTCAGCAATGCCTTCAATGATATCGTAGTCCATGGCGATACTCTGCGGACCCGGATCGATGAACTGGTCAAGACCGTAAACCGTGAGACTTCCAGAAAGCTGGAAGAACTGGGTTATATTGACGGATCGGGAAATGTACAGGAAGAATACATTGTTCCTTCGGTGGATGTGGTAGATCGGATTTTTGAGGATAAGAATTGAGTGCTGCTAGAAGCGGCAGATTGAGAGGTAGCAATGAGTAAGAGGACCAAAATAAGCAGAAGGGAGAATTCCAATAAAGCGGGATATTTGTTTGCGGCTCCCTATGCCCTGCTGTTTACCATATTCATATTGACCCCGGTAATCCTGGCGATCGTTCTTTCGTTCACCAATTTTAATACCATACAGTTTCCCGAGTTTGTGGGATTTTTGAACTATATCAATCTGATTACCGGCGATGAAGTGTTTATGCAGTATGTTCTGCCGAACACCGTTACATACGCGCTGATTGTGGGTGTGGGCGGCTATGTGCTGGCTTTCCTGATGGCCTGGGCTCTGGCCAATCTGCCCAGAGTACCCCGGACCATATGCGCCCTGATTCTGTATTCGCCTACCATGACCACCGGTGTGGCTATGACGGTGCTGTGGAAGATCATGTTTACAGGTGACCAGACAGGATATCTCAACAGCTGGCTGATGGAACTGGGTGTCATCAACGAGCCCATCATCTGGCTGGTGAGCGCTGACTACCTGCTTCCCATCGTTATCATTATAGGATTGTGGAGCAGCATGGGCGTGGGCTTTCTGTCCATCCTGGCAGGTATCCTGAACACGGATGAATCCCTGTATGAGGCGGCGGCCATCGACGGTGTAAAGAACAGGTTCCAGGAGATGTTTTATGTGACGATCCCCAGCATGAAACCCCAGATGCTGTTCGCGGCCGTCATGCAGATCGTGGGGGCGTTCCAGAACGGACAGATCGCATCCTTGCTGGCAGGCAATCCCACCCCGGGCTATGCGGCCCAGCTGATCGTCAACCATATCGAGGATTACGGCTTTATCCGCTACGAGATGGGTTACGCGGCGGCGGTATCCGTAGCTCTGTTGCTGATCGTACAGGTGTTTTCCAAGATTTCCACGAAACTGTTTGGAGAGGATTAGGAGGCGTAAAAGATGGCTTATAAAGGACATAAAATCAACCCAAATAAATTTGAGGTGGGGCAGATCAAGATTTTCCTGCTGGTGCTTCCTCTGGTAATCCTCACGGGTCTGCCGATTGTGTTCATCATATTCCATGCGTTTAAGCCCATGGAAGAACTGTTCGCGTTCCCTCCCAAGTTTATTACCACAAATCCCACGCTGGATAACTTCAGAAAACTGTTCAAGGCATCCAGGACTGCGGGAATCCCGCTTTCCAAATATGTGTTCAACAGCCTTCTGATCACGGTGTCGGTAGTGTTTTTATCCCTGTTCTTCTCCACGGCGGCCTCCTATGCGCTGTCCAAGCTGAAATTCAAGGGAAGAAACATGATGATGCAGATCAATCAGTTTGCTCTTATGTTTGTCCCGGTGGCCGTGATGATTCCCCGCTATCTGGTGGTCAACACTATGGGACTTACCAACACCTATTGGGCTCATATCCTGCCGCTGATACCGCTGCCTGTGGCGCTGTTTCTGATCAAGCAGTTTGTGGACCAGGTGCCGCAATCCCTGATTGAGGCGGCGTACATGGACGGGGCCACGGAGATCCATATCTACTTTAAGGTGGTCCTGCCCTTGATAAAACCGGCTATAGCCACGGCGGCTATCCTGGTGTTTCAGCAGGTGTGGACCAACATGGAAGCTTCCAACTACTATGTAAACGATGAGGGACTCAAATCCCTTGCCTTTTATATGAATACCCTGAGCAGCGGCACGGGCAACACGGTAGCCGGACAGGGAGTGGCGGCTGCCGCGTCGCTGATTATGTTTGTACCCAATCTGGTATTGTTCTGCATTTTGCAGAAGAACGTTATGAATACCATGGCACATTCCGGTATCAAGTAGAAATGAGAGGGTGAAGGAATTGATGAAAAAGATATCAAAAAAACTTTTATTATCTTTGACAGTACTCCTTCTGGCGGCAATATTGATAAGGATGCCGTTGGAAATATACGCAGATGCCCCCTATAAGACGTACACGGTTGACGGATATGGCTATGTGACGGAAACGCAGACGGCGTATCTCCCCTATATGACCATTACCAAGGTTGGCGAGGAAGCGCTGAACGGCCCCACGGATTTTACCCTTTTGGAAGACGGCAGCATGTATATTCTGGACAGCGGCAACCGCCGGATAGTGGTATCCGATTTGGAAGGAAATCTGATTGACACTTTCGGAGAGGGCACACTGGTGAATCCGCGAGGCATCTATGTGACGCCGGAGCATATCTGTTATGTGGCGGACAGGGACGCCAAAAGCATCTTTGTCTTTGACGAAGAGGGAAATCTGACACAGACTTATGGGAAACCGGAGCATGCCCTGTACGGCAGCACCCAGGATTTCCTGCCCATCAAAATTGTTGCCAACTCCGCGGGCACTATGTATGTGATCTGTGAGTCCAATACCAATGGCATTGTGCAGATCAGCCCGGTGGAGGGCGGTACGTTTCTGGGTTATTTCGGAACCAACAGCACCGACAAAAATCTGTGGACCATTGTATGGCGCGCTCTGCAGACGGAGGCCCAGAGGGCCAGGTCCTTAAGCAACCTTCCGTCCACGCCCACGAACCTGGCCATCGACGAAAAGGGGCTGATCTACACAGTTACCGCAGGCGAGGAAAGAGAGACGCTGAAACGTCTGAATATTGCGGGAATCAATATGATTGAGCCAAACAGATACGATGAAACGCCAGCGGCGGTGGCGGTGGGAAACCATGACAACGTGTTTGTGGCTTCCACACAGGGTTACATATATGAATATAACAACGAGGGCAACATGCTCTTTGTATTCGGCGGCAGTGATGTGGGACAGCAGAGGATCGGCCTTTCCACCAGAGTGGAAGCCATCCAGATCGGAACGGACGACAAGATCTATGTGTTGGACTCCGAAAAAGCCCAGATCCAGATTTATGAGCCCACGGAGTTCACCAGTCTGCTGCATGAAGCCCTGTTCCTGTTTTCCAAGGGGCGGTACACGGAGAGTAAGGGTCCCTTAAGCCAGGTGCTGCAGATGAACAATCTGTTCGACTATGCCAATATGGCCATGGGCAAGGCGCTGGTTCAGGAAGAACAATATGAGGAGGCGCTGCACTATTCCCGGCTCGCCAAGGATTTTGACGGATATTCCGACGCGTTCTGGGAGATCAGGAACCAGTGGCTCAAGGACTACCTGGTTCCCGTGTTCCTGATTATACTTGCGATTCTTGTGATTAAAAAGGTTTTGCAGGTTCTGGATAAAAAGAAGGGAATCCTGGCCGGGCCCAGAGCAGCCATAAAGAATTTCAGGGACAAAAAGCTGGTGAAGGAACTGGGGTATATGTTTTACTTCATGAAGCATCCGGTGGATGGCTGCTATGGAGTCAAGAGAGAGGGAAGAGTATCCCTGCTGAGCACCAATATTATACTGGTACTGGGAATTCTGTTCTATGTGATAAACAAGTATTTCTGCGGATTCCTGCTAAAGACCGTGAGAGAAGGAAGTTACGATATCGTCTCGGACGTGGGACTTCTGGTGATTGCCTTCGTGCTGGTAACAGGCTGCAATTACCTGATCTGCACCATCAACGAAGGAGAAGGAAAATTAAAGGATATATACTGCTCTTTCGTATACAGTTTTACTCCCTATGTGGTGCTTTTGCCGGTGATTTTCCTGCTCTCCCATGTGGTCACATATAACGAAGTGTTCTTTGTGGAATTTGCGACTTTGTTTATGTATGTCTGGATTGTGGTCCTGGTCTTCATCTCCATCAAGGAGATCAACGATTACAGCGTGAAGGATACCTTCAAGATCATAGGACTTACGCTATTTACGATTTTGATAGCCGTCCTGCTGGCATTTATCATTTATGTATTGTGGACACAGGTGTTTGAATTCATCCAGTCCATAGCTGGAGAGGTGGTGTATAGGATTGGCAGCTAAAATAAAGAAGACAATAGCAATATTTCTGACGGCGGTATGCCTGCTTGCATCCGTAACGGTCTTCGCGCCTATGAGGGCGCAGGCCGCCCAGGATCAGATTAACGGACACAGCCTGATAGCGGAAAACGATCATTACGCGCTGTATATGAATGAGGAGTATCTGTCTATCATCGTACAGGACAAAGCCACAGGGGCCTACATGGAATCGGCTGTCAGCTACGACGACAACAAGAACAACGCCACCTGGTCCGCGGCCATGAGGTCAGCGCTGGTGTTGACGGTGATCTACGGTATAACCGACACCCAGCAGGCGGACCTGATCAATGACGAGGTGGCCAAGGATATCACCTATACGGACAACGGATTCTCCGCGAAGGTGTATTGGAGCAAATACAAGTTTGGAATGACCCTGGAGGTCGAGCTTACGGAAGACGGAGTAATCGCTTCCGTGCCAGATGAGTCCATTGTAGAGGACGGAGAGGATTACTTCATCGGGACGATTTCCGTATATCCTTATCTGGGACACTCCTATCTGGATCAAAAGGAAGGCTACATGTTCATTCCGGACGGGAACGGGGCATTGATCTATCTGGAAGATAAGGAAGGACGCTTTCGGAGCGGCTTTACAAGCATGATATACGGAGACGATCCGGGTTTCGCCAGACAGAGTGCTTCCAATCTGTGGCAGGACCACAACATCATCAATGATGCCAATAAGGTGATAGCTCCTGTGTTTGGCATGGCCCACACCAGTGAAGGAATTGCCTATCTGGCGGTGGTGGAGAAGGGGGCCGAACGGGCGTCCATCATTGCCAATCCCAACGGCGCCAATGTGGATTATAACAGAATTTATGCAAGGTTTACGGAGAGAGTGGTATTTACCCAGTACAACGGCAACAATTCCTCTTCCGCCTACCAGACGGCCGAAACAGGCAGAAGCCATTCGGACTTGCAGGTACATTGGATTTTCCTTGCAGGGGATGACGCCAATTACTGTGGAATGGCCAATGCGTATAGGGCCTATCTGCTGGAGAGGGGAGACCTGGTACCCAGCGCCGACAACTCCTACAATACCAGAGTCGACTTCCTGGGATCGGACAGAGAATCCTGGGTGGTAGGAACCAGCGCCGTGGTGATGACCACCACCGATGACATCCGGGAAATATATGAGGACCTGAAAAAGGAAGGTGTTACGGATCTCTTTTCCGTCTACAAGGGATGGCAGAAGGGAGGGATATACAACCTGCCCATCGGTTCTTACAAGGCGGATTCCAAGATCGGCGGAACGGGAGATCTGACTTCCCTCATGGAGGAGGCGGAAAACGCGGGAATCCAGTTTTACCTCTATAACGATGCCTTGCGGCTCAATCCGGTGGAAAGCAGTTCTGTCTTTAATGTGGTAAAGCAGATAAACAGGAGAAGATTCTCCGAGTCTACCTACAAGGATGTATATGAAGAGTTTTTGTACCTGATTCCTTCCAGAACAGGTACGCTGCTGGGACAGTTTGTGAACAGCTGCACGAAAAAGGGTGTGAATAATCTGGCGCTGGCTGGAATTACCAACACATTGTATTCCAACTATTATGACAATGTTTTTTACAGCAGACACAATACCGCAGAGGAATATGACAAGATTTTCGGTCAGATAGCCGGACAGACGGATCTGGTGATGGAACAGCCTTTCGCCTATCTGTGGAAATATACGGATGCGTTCCTGGATATGCCGCTGTACACCTCCAACTATATGTATGAGGATGAGAGCATTCCGTTCATGTCCATAGTGCTGAAAGGCGTGATGCCGATGTATTCCGAATATGTGAATTTTGAGGCCAATAAGCAGGAGTTTTTCCTGAAAATGGTGGAGACGGGAACCTTCCCTTCCTTCTACATAACAAAGGAGAGTTCTTCCGATCTGGTCAACACAAATTCCAGTGACATATACAGTTCCCAGTATGACGTGTACCGTGACACCATGATCGCCTATGCCAGAGAACTGGCGGAAATCAACGCGAAGGTAGAGGGCGCTTACATTGTGGGCCACGAGATCAGGGAGAATAACGTCACGGTAGTAACCTATGGCAACGGTGTAAAAATCTACCTGAATTACGGCAGCAGCGCAGTTCAGACGGACGGATACACTATCGAGGGAATGTCCATAAAGGTGGTAGAGTAAATGAGGAAAGAGAAAAAAGTGAAAGATCCCAGAGCGAAGCTTGGGAAATTGGAAAAACGAGAGGCGAGAGCGGGGTATCTGTTCGTGGCGCCATGGCTGATCGGCGTAGGGCTGTTCTTGTTATATCCGCTCTGCCAATCCTTCTATTATATGTGGTTCAATATCAGAATCACACCGCTGAAGACCCTGTACACTTATGTGGGAACCGGCAATTTCACCCAGATTTGGCTGGAAAATCCTGAGTTCCCCCAGCAGATTGTCACTTATCTGTGGCAGACCATAGTGGAGGTGCCGATCATAGTGGTATTTGCCCTGATGATCGCCATCATGCTGAACGGTCAGATTAGGTGCAGAGGATTGTTCAGACTGATCTTCTTTCTGCCGGTAATCATCGTCAGCGGGCCTGTT
The DNA here is from genome assembly GCA_947385725.1 of uncultured Lachnospiraceae bacterium. GTDB lineage: Bacteria > Bacillota > Clostridia > Lachnospirales > Lachnospiraceae > Acetatifactor. The sequence goes on from CANDMD010000046.1 coordinate 18,500, forward strand.
ATGAACATGCTGGTGGCGGAGGGCGCGGCCAGTATCCCGGCCATGAATACGGAATCCATTGTGGCGGCTTTTGATACATTCCTGTCCCACCGTCTGGCGGAAGCCATAGGAGAAATATTTTCCGACATGATCATGATCCTGTGGTATTCGGGAGTGCAGATACTGATTTTCCTGTCGGCCCTGCAGAAGATTGATTCCGCCATGTATGAGGCGGCTTCCATGGACGGCGCTTCGGGATGGGAGAGCTTCTGGAAGATTACGCTGCCCACCATCAAGCCCTATATCCTTTTGAACGCAGTGTATTCGGTTATCTTCCTGTCCAGCAACGAGCAGAACACGCTGATCACAATGATTCAGGACGCCATGTTCTCAGGAACCAAGGAGAAGGGTTACGGATATGCGGCGGCCATGGCCTGGATGTATGCCGTGATTGTCACATTGATTGTTCTTTTGTTCTTCCTGCTGCTGGGTTCCAAGAAGGACGTATACGACAGACAGATTAAGCGTAGAAAGAGGGCGCTTAAGAAAGAGGCAAGACTTGTCAAGAAGATAGAGAGGAGGGGCAGGAGAAATGCAAGAAAAATCGAGCAAGCAAGGCAAAAGCGCAAGTACAAGACCTATAGCGGCGAAAGCGACTATTAAGCGTTATTTCACCAAAGAAAAAATGCGCCGTTTTGTATTCGGCACCAGGGAGAAAGAGGGCGCCGGAAAACAGATCGTGGTGTACGGCCTGCTGATCTGTATCGGATTTGTCTATCTGTATCCGATCCTCTATATGATCAGTACCAGCTTTATGAACCGGGATGACCTGTTGGATTCATCCATAAACTGGCTGCCCGGTACACTGTATCTGCAGAATTATATTGATGCCGCAAGCAGCATGAACTTCTGGACTTCGCTGCTGAAAGGAATTGTAATTGCAGGAATCCCCACCCTGTTGAATATCCTGGTGTGTATGCTGGTGGGCTACGGATTCGCCACCTTTGCCTTTAAGGGAAGGACGGTCATGATAGGGCTTCTGCTCTTTTCCTATATCCTGCCCAGCCAGGTGACCATGATCCCCACCTATGGACTATACAGCAAGATGGGCATTGTGGGAACCCTGTGGACCTTCATTCTTCCGGCGCTGTTCGGAAACGGACTCAACGCCCCCATCTTTATCCTGATCTTTTACCAGTTCTTCCGGCAGGTCCCCAGGGTGCTGCTGGAGGCGGCAAAGATTGACGGCGCGGGACATTTCAAGACTTTTGCAAGGGTGGCTGTGCCCTCTGCGGGCCCTGCGATCCTGACTGTGGGACTGTTCTCCTTTGTATGGTACTGGAATGAGTCCTATCTGACAGAAATGTACGTACAGGGCTTGTCCAGCAAGAGCGTATGGGTCAACTTGGTAGTACAGCTGAAGAATTTCGAGACCAGCTTCGAGAGTATGCAGGCTACGGGAGATGTGGCGGTAAGCCTGAGCGAATCGGTAAAGATGGCGGCCACGGCCCTGAGCATTCTGCCTCTGATGCTGATGTACTTCGTCCTGCAGAAGCAGTTTGTGGAAAGTATCGACAGAGCTGGTATCACCGGCGAGTAACAGATCTTACTCCGGCGCGGACCGGATTGAGATAAAACAAAAACAGCATGTCCCCGGACAGTACACTGATTCATATCCGGACGCCCAAGCGGCC
>CANDMD010000047.1 GCA_947385725.1 uncultured Lachnospiraceae bacterium
CTACCCGTCAAATCCCATATTCTGATATACCTGTTCCGCATGGGACATCACATTGGCAGTCAGGGCGATAACCGGCGTCTTCTGGCAGAAGCCCCGGGTCTGGTTCCTGATCGCTTTCATAGTGGCCTCGCCGTCCATATCCGGCATCATGTGATCCATCAAAATAGCGTGATAAAATGTTTCACCTGTCTTTTTCAGACACTCCTTGCCACTTTCCGCCGTGTCCACCCGTACCCTGGTGTCCCGCAGCAGTTTTACCGCAACCATCAGGTTCATGGTATTGTCATCCACCACCAGTATCCTGGCGTCAGGCGCAATGAAGCTTTGCTTATATCTCTCCCGCTGGCTCATCTGCTTCTGTGCCGCAAAGTTGATCACGCCGATAGGTCTCGAATTAACGATCCTCTGCTTTAATTCTATGGTAAATATGGAACCCTTATGGTAGACACTGTCCACGGAGATCGTGCCCCCCATCATCTCCATCAGCTGTTTGGATATGGTAAGCCCCAGACCGGTTCCTTCAATATTCCGGTTTTCCTTTTCATCCACCCGCTTGAAGGAACTGAACAGATCCTCCAGGCTGTCCTTCCTGATTCCCTGTCCGGTGTCTTCCACAGAGATACGCAGAAGGATCACATCGGGAGCAACCCTCTCGCTCTTTGCCGTCAGCGTAACGGAACCGGCATCCGTATACTTCACCGCATTGGTAAGCATGTTGGACACCACCTGCTTGATCCTCACCTCATCGCCGTACAGCATGGACGGGAGTTCAGGGTCGATATCCATCTTAAATTCCAGTTCCTTCTGGTGTGCCCGGATCCAGATCAGATTGACCAGGTCGCTGAACATGGAACTGATCTCATACTGTCTGGGCAGAATCTCCAGCTTGCCTGATTCCAGCTTCGACAGATCCAGGATATCGTTGATGGTGGTCAGCAGCATTTTGCTGGCATTCTGGATATTAATGGCGTTCTCGGCGATCTCGTCCGAGATATCCTCACGCAGTATCATCTCATTCAATCCGATGATGGTATTGATGGGAGTGCGGATCTCATGACTCATATTTGCAAAAAAGGCATCTTTCGAGCGGGCGATCTGCTCGATTTCCTCCTTTTGCTTTTCTACCACCTGTTTTTCCCTCTCGTAAGTCTTTGACTGCGCTTTCAGCATGATTCCGATAAAGCAGCTTACACAGACCAGGGTCACATAGGAATCAATGAAGCTGTAAGCGCGCTCCGCCTCAGGCATAAAATCAGGGCGGAAATAGGCTATCAGGTAAGTGGCAAGGTATGCGGCAAGGGTAAGCAGCAGCGCCGTCCAGAAATCCTTTCCCCGGAACAGCAGAAAAATGTACACCAGTCCCAGCACAAACCAGATCGGAGTGCCGCTGTCCATACCGCCGCTCGAAAGAAAGATTCCCGGAAACAGGAATAAGTTGGACACTATAATCAGCAGCCATGCGGCAAGCCTGGTCTTGCGGTATCTGACAGCAATATACAGGGACAGCCCGGAAACGACGCACAGCGGTATCAACGAGTCAAGCACATCCGGATCCGCTCCCGCCAGGACTCTTCCCGTGCCGATCAACGCCGCTGCAAAAGCCAGGAGGAACACAATCCGCATGATACGCTCCTGAAAATCAAGCTGTTCATCCAGAAAACGATTGATATAACCTTGTATCCTCTTGATCATAAGTCTACCTACCTGACCTTTCCGCTTCCCACTGTTCCAGTAAATCAGAAGCCCCAAGGAAGTCAAATTCCGAGGACTTATCCCTGATCTCCTCCGCCAGCCCTGCAAGGGAGGTTCCCCGGAACCTGCATTCCGCCAGACAATCCAGGATCTCGTCCAGTCCCTCACTCTCAAAGTCTGACAGCTTCTCTTTTAACCGGCCTGTCAGTTCCGTCAGCATCTGCCCGTCAGTTTCCGCCTGATCCGGTTCCTGTCCATCCGATTTCTGCCCGTCCGGATTTCGCCTGTCAGCTTCCTCCTTGCCCGGTTCCTGCCTGCCAGCTTCCTCCTTGTCCGGTTTCTGCCTGTCAGCTTCCTCCTTGTCCGGTTTCTGCCTGTCAGCTTCCTCCTTGTCCGATCCCTGTCTATCCGTTCTCTTTCCGGCTGGCCTCTGCCCGTCAGTATCCGCCTTGCCTGGTTTCTTTCCGGCCGGACCGCCGTCCGGATATACGAAAGCATTTCTGCCCAGCACCTCCAGCAGCCGGTCATGTATCTCCATCAGCTTCTCATGATTCTGCAGGATATAATCAATGTCATTTCCCTTGCCTGCCATTTCCAGGCTCAAGGCCAGTTCTGCCAGTTCTACGGCGCCTATGCCCTTGGAATTGCTCTTCAGCGCATGCACCGTGATCACATAATTTTTCCAGTCCTGCTCCTGAAAGAACTGCTGCATCTGCCTCCTGCGTTTTGCACCCTCACTGTGATAGATCCCTATAATTTCCCGAAGACCCTCTTTATCGCCGCAGTAAGAAATTCCCTGCTCAATATCAATCCCCGCGCGGCTTAAAAGCGCCAACGCCTTTGACTCCACATCCGCCTTCCGGGAAGCATCCTCTTTCTGTATGGAAGCATCTGCCGTGGATTCCGGGGAAACTCCGACCCTGTCAGGCCATTCTCCGCCCACAGCATTTTCCTCTGTGTCCTCCTCCACCACGATCTGTTTCTGCTTGGGAATATACCGCCGCAGCATCCGCTCCAGCACGCTCAGTTCTATGGGTTTGGCAATGAAATCATCAAAGCCCTCAGACAGGAACATCTCCCTTGCACCGCCAATGGCATTGGCGGTAAACGCAATAACAGGAAGTGTCTGGAAATATGCGCCCGGCTTCTGGCGGATCTTACGCAGGGTTTCCACACCGTCCATCTCCGGCATCATATGATCCAGGAACACACAGTCGTATGTAGTCTTATCCAGTTTTTCCAGCGCTTCCATACCGCCCCCTGCCATGCTCACTTTAATCTGGTAAGGCAGAAGCAGCCTTGCCATTACTTTCAGGTTCATGGCATTGTCATCCACCACCAGGACGGAGGCATGAGGCGCAATGAAAGGCTTATGAAGGCTGATATGCTGCTCATCATTCTGGACAATTCTCTGTCCGTTAAATACCGCCGCAATGGAAAGAACGGTAAATGGCTTATAAATGCGCAGCATATTGCCGTGTACCTTGGTCTCCTGTCCATAGTCCAGCAGAAGCACCACCGTATGGTTCTCCGTCAGCTTTTCAAAATAGAGTCTGTCCTCACAGTACTCTTCCCAGCCGATAAAAATATGGGAGTATTTCTCATATTCCGCGCGCCGCTTCAATTCGGGAAGATTCCGGCAGATCCGGAACAGAATCCCGAACTGTTCCGCAATATGGCGCAGGCAGTTCTCGTACCCCTCCCGCACTGCGGTGTAATTATATTTATCCATATTGATATAACAGGCAGCAAACAGATTCTTTTTGTTTTTCACCGATACAATGGGCGTTTCATCCAGCACCTTCTGGGGAATAGTAAACTTAAATTCGCTGCCTGCCCCGGGAATGCTGTCCACAGCAATGAATCCACCCATGCTGCGCACCAGTGCCTGCGTGATAGCCAGGCCCAGCCCCACACCGCCCTCTTCCCTGTTTCGCTTGGAGTTCACCTGGCTGAAGCTGGTGAAGATTTTTTCCAGATCCCTGCGCTCTATGCCGATACCGGAGTCCTTCACGCTGACAAGCAGATTCATCCCATAGTCTTCTTTCCTGCCTTTGATACTGAGGATGACACCGCCTTCCTTGGTAAATTTGATGGCATTCCCCAGCAGGTTTATGATAATGCGGCGGAGCTTCTGCTCATCGCCCACAAGATTGCTGGGCAGGTTGGCATCGCAGTCCACAATCAGTTCCAGATGCTTACCATTTTCCATGGTCAGCGCCATATTGATGATATCGGTAATGGTGGAGGTAATGTTGTAACTCTCCTCCGCCAGTTCCATCCTGCCGCTCTCCAGTTCGGAAAAATCCAGGATGTTGCTGACTGTGGAGAGAAGATTGCGTCCGGCGGTCTGGATATCAATGATATCGCGTCTTACATTGATCGGAAGGTCTTCCTGCAGGATTGCCTCGCTCATGCCGCACACGGCATTGATGGGCGTGCGGATCTCGTGGGAAACATTGACCAGGAAGTCGTCCTTACTCCGCTCCGCGTTCTCCAGCTCCGTAATATTTTCCAGCAGTTTCTCATTCGCCTCCCGGCGGTTGCGGATACTCAGCCATGTCACCGCGGAAACAGTGTAGATAGAGAAAAATTCTATAAAAAGCCTGACCACGTCACGGGTGGACGAAATCGGTATGGATCTGACAATAAATCCATGATAAAGAAAAATAAGGACCGGAATCCAAAGCCCCAGGTAAATGATCTGTGGAATGGAAAAGATCCCAAGCAGAACCACCACCCCTGCCATGGTAATGAGCATGCTGGAAAAGCTGTCCGTGTTCAGGGCGAATACAACAAAGTTCGTCCAGACCATACAGGAGATAAAAACAGCCCGGCGTCTGTGATCCCAGAAGGCCTTGAGATAAATAAACCAGCCTGCGGCCAGCGCCACAAAGATAATCTCTTTCACAAAAATATTCCAGCCTGATATCTGTGCCGAGAAGAACATGGCAAAGGTATAGAGCGTCAATATGATCAATACAGTGCGTTCTATATTTCTAGATGTCTTTTCGCTGTGAATCCGTTTCTCCTCCAAGCCAGGTTACCGTTCCTTTCTGCTCTGATTGTATATGCAGCACTTCTTTGAGGGCGGGAAGCATTTCCATAAAAACATCTATGATATTCGGATCAAACTGTGTGCCCCTGCCTTCCGACATGATCTGCATAATCCTCTCAATGGGACGCACCGGCGGCTTATAGCACCGCTCTTCATACAGCGCGTCGAATACATCCGCCACCGCCATGATCCGTGCCGACAGAGGGATTCCTTCCCCCGTCAGACCTGCCGGGTATCCCGTTCCGTCCCAGCGCTCATGATGGTACATGGCAATATCCTCCACAATACGCACATAATGTTCGTCCTCAATGTCGCCGATGATCGTCTTGATAATCTTGCGGCTGTAGGTGGTATGCAGCTTCATCTCATCAAATTCTTCCGGCGTAAGCTTGCCCGGTTTCTGTAAAATGGCGTCAGACACCTTGATCTTTCCCACATCGTGAAGTGGCGCCGCCTTGCACAGATCTTCTATGTACTCCTCGGAAAGTTCCTCGGGGAACAGCTTCCGGCCGCGCAGTTCCTCGGCAATCATCCTCACGTATGTCTGCGTATTTTTCACGTGTTTCCCGGTACTGCCGTCCCTGCTCTCTATCAGATTCGCCATACCCACGATCACGGAATCCTGGATCATATTCAGGCGTCTGGTGTCCTCCGTAATTTTATCAGCCTGCTCCTGTACCATCCGCTCCAGATTGTGCCGATACTGATCCAGCTCTATCGTCTTTGCCACACGGCTTAACAGAATATCCGGCACAAAAGGCTTGGCCACAAAATCCATTGCCCCCATCTGGAAGCATTTTACTTCCGTTTCCGCCAGATTGTCCGCGGTCAGAAAGATGACCGGAATGTTTTCCGTGTTCCCGCTGCAGCGGAGCTTTTCCATCACTTCAAAGCCATCCATCTCAGGCATGTTGATATCCAGCAGGATCAGGTCGGGACGATGCTCCTCCAAATATTTCAGCGCAGCGTTTCCGGAATTGCAGGCCGCAATGCGGTACTGAGGCGAAAGCAGCTTCTGGGCACGCATTAAGTTGGTCTTGTCATCGTCTACCACTAAAATTATATTTTTCATCTGGCATGTCCTCTATGGCAAAATATTGTTGGCATTTCTTTTACGGCGGAACTTTTATTGAACATTCATTTTTATTTTAAAACAGGATGAAAATAAAATCAATGTATGATATTCTATATTTTGACATATTCTAAACATGCCATAACGGCTCAGACAGAAAACTGAACTGTTATGAGAAGGAGGTCCTTTATGAAAATCCTGTTTTATGACACAAAAAACTACGACCAGGAGTCCTTTGACTCCACCCTTTCTTCTTTTCCGTCCATAGAGATCGAATACACAAAGTCCGACCTGGATCCCAGGACCGCCGCCCTCGCGGAAGGGTTCGACGCGGTCTGCGCCTTTGTCAATTCAGACGTGGGCGCCAAAACCCTGGACATCCTGCACAGCAAAGGCATCCGACTGATCCTGATGCGATGCGCAGGCTTTAATAATGTAGACCTGGACACGGCAAAGAAATACGGCATGCGTGTCATGCGCGTTCCCGGATATTCTCCTGAAGCCGTAGCAGAACACGCCATAGCGCTGGCACTGGCCAGCAACCGGCGCCTGTACAAGGCCTACAACAAGGTTCGGGAAAATGATTTCAGTTTAAGCGGGCTCATGGGATTTAATTTTTATGAAAAGACAGCGGGAATCATCGGCACCGGAAAGATCGGCGCCGCCATGTGCCGCATCTGCCATGGATTCGGCATGAAGGTGATCGCGTATGATGTATATGAAAACAAATCGCTGAAAGACTTTGTGGAATATGTTTCCCTGGATAAGCTGCTTTCTGACAGTGATGTCATATCCTTGCACTGTCCGCTGATGGATTCCACCTATCACATGATCAACATTGAGACGATCCGGCAGATGAAAGACGGGGTGATCCTGGTCAACACTTCCCGGGGCGCCCTGGTCAGGACGGATGATCTGATCGAAGGAATCCGTATGCACAAGTTTGCGGGGGTGGGTCTGGACGTGTATGAAGAAGAGACCGACAATGTATTCGAGGACCGCTCGGACGAAATCCTGAAGCATTCCACCACAGCCCGGCTCCTCTCCTTCCCCAATGTCATGATCACATCCCACCAGGGATTTTTCACGCGGGAGGCGCTGCAGGCCATAGCCCAGGCTACTCTACAGAATGCACTGGATTTCAAGGCGGGAAAAGAAAGCCCCAACGATGTAAGGAACGGTTAAAAAAGCGAAATTTCCTATACAATGAATAACAACCCCCGGAGTAACAGGAAATCCTGTCTCCGGGGGGCTGCTGGCAGGACTTAATCCAGGTGGAACACTGTTTTCAGGTCAATGCTCACCGGGCTGTTGTCAGGGTTGGTCTCCATGATATCCGCCATGAAATCCCACCATTTACGGTTGATGGCAGTATCTGCGCCCTTTGCCCAAAGCTCCTCGTCCTCGATCTCAATGTAGCCGAACAGCGTCAGCGTTTCCTTATCCAGGAAAATCGTGTAGTTCTTCCCGCCATGCTCATGGATCATATCCTGCATCTCGGGCCATAATTCATTATGCCTCTTCTCATACTCAGCCTCCTGTCCAGGAAACAGCTTCATTTTAAACCCTTTGATCATAGATGTAACCTCCTCTGATACCTGAATGAAATTCCTTTTCTACAGCCAGCCAACACATGCCCGTTTCCCCGGGCAGGCCGCTTTCTGTATAAATATAGTATACCATGCCTCCCGCCGTTTGCAACAGACACTTTTTAGAGTGCCAATTGCATTGCGGACATATTTTTGCTATAATGTACCAAGAAAGCCGCCAGAGATTGCAGTCCGGCTCTGAAAACCAAAGGATATGTAAGAGGATTAAAATGGGATTATTCAGCTACTTTACAAAAACAGCAGGAAGCACTGGGAAAATGGAATGCAGCACGGAAAATACGAAAGAGACAATTGTACTTGCACCCACTTCCCACACGGTGGAGGATGAAATATACGGGGACGAGACGGATTCCGGAGACTATATCGTATACCATGTCTCTTTCCAGGTAAATGACTCTTTCAGGGAAACAAGTTCACACGCCGGGGAAGTGGAAATGCTACATACCTATGCACCCGGCTCGGAGTACGGGGAAGAAGGTTCCTGTCCCTATCTGGCAATACAGATCGACGATCCTGTATATATGGCCGTGGAGGAATTCAAGGAAAAAGGCACGGTTACAGGTGCCCTGGAATTGACTCCACTCTCTGGGAAATTCTATTTCAAGGCCAAAATAGACTATTATGGGGACATCATGTACTTTTACGGACTGGACCGCTGTGACGGGGCATGGGAAAACAGCGGGCTCTGCATGGTCTACCAAAAAGCATATGTGGGCACGGAAGACGAGGCTAAGCTTATGCAGATACTGGATGAGGCAGCTGCAAGCTACCGGGAAGAGCAGGATTCCTAATTCTCTATGGAATACTGCATAGTGAAAAAACCGAAAACCCATATTGCCTGAATCAGCCCCTGCAGACACCTGTGCTTCCTCATTTGACCTCGCGGTTTCTTCCCAGGATTCAGTGTTTTCATGATTCACAGCACAGCCGGTCAAAAGCATCATTTCTGACAACACTGCTGCCAAGGTCTTTTTTTCAGAAACTATTTTCATAACAGGTTTTCCTCTTGTTTCCATATCCTATTTCTATGATTTTGGCGCTTGCAAATCCCGCAAAATTGTAAGATGTCATGCATACCTGCAAAATACCATATATTCCGGCTAATGTCAATTTTTCTTCCAAGGATATTTCCGGCTTTAAAGCACATCTCTTGTGAGATATGATGCCAAGCGGCCATTTCCCCTTCCTGCCACCTGAATACATTTCCTGCCAATCTTTGATCGACTTTTCTATCAGCCTGCTTTCCGTCTTCCCCCGCCATTTTGTTTTATGTATCTTTCATGCCTCCGCCCCGTCCGCATACCACTGGGCCTGGGCATTCCACATCTGGCGGTACAGCCCCTCCTGCTCCACCAGTGCTTCATGGCTGCCATTCTGGACAACACCCCCGTCTGCAAAGACCAGGATCCTGTCACAGAACCGGCAGGAGGCAAGCCTGTGTGAAATGTAGACTGCCGCCTTATGGCCTACCAACCGGTCAAAGCTCTCATACACATCACATTCGGAAATAGGATCCAGCGCCGCCGTGGGTTCGTCCATGATGACAAAGGGTGCATCCTTGTAGATGGCTCTGGCAATGGCCAGCTTCTGTCTCTCGCCGCCGGAAAAATTCACGCCGCTTTCCTCAAATTCCTTTCCCACATAGGTGTCAAGCCCATGGGGAAGCTTCTCCAGACGATGCCCCAGCCCCGCCTTTCTCATGGAATCCAGGGCGCGCTCCTGGTCAACCTCCTCGGAAGCCGCAATATTCTCTCCCAGTTCCAGGGAAAACATGCGGTAATCCTGGAACACAACAGAAAACACGTCTACATACTCCTGATAAGTGTAATCCCGTATATCCCTTCCGTTCAGGCGGATCACACCCTCTGTCACGGTATACAGGCGACAGAGCAGTTTGATGAAGGTGGTTTTCCCCGAGCCGTTCCTGCCCACAATGGCGATATGGTCCCCAGGTCTCAGGGCTATTTTCAGGTTCAGGTCATGAATGACATCCTCCTCCGTCCCGGGATATCGGAAGGACACATGCTCGCACTCCAGCTGAATGCTCTTATCCCTATTCTCCGCCACCGGTTCCGTGCCGTCCTCGATCCTGTTCTCAAATTCCAGATACTCCAGATACTCCCTGCCATAATCCACTGCCTGCCGCCAGCCGGTGACACAGAACAGGATATTCTTGATTCCCGTGATACACTCGATGATACCGGAGGCATACTTCACCACGCTTCCCACAGTGATCAGTCCCAGGTATGCCTTGAACGCCGCGTAGAGATAGATCATGCCGCAGTTTACCGTGGTCAGGGTAGCCTCGATCCCGCTCTGGGCCATGGCCTGCCTGCGGATTTCCTTCAGTCTGTCCAGCGCCTCCTGCCGCTGCCCCAGCACACCCTCCTCAATCAATTCCTGCTGGCCGAAGATCCGCAGATCCTTACCGGTCTCGCTGTCGGTAAGAATATTGTGTAAAATGTAATTGCTGACCCGGTTGCATTTTGCGTACTGATCAAATACCTTCCGTATCTTTTTATTCCAGTAATCACTGTTCTTATAGCTTGCCAGGGAACAGGCAACGACCATAACCGCCAGCGCCACGGACAAAACGGCCAGGCCGGGATGTCCCGCGCCGCTTCCCCCGGCAAAGAGGGGCGCCGCCACGACTACTGCCGAAATAACGGTAATCACTCCCGTAAGCCCCTTATCCATGGGCCAGATCAGCATCCAGTAGATACCGCCCCTGACGTTTACCACCTGCTCCTGCTTCCGCTTCTTCTCTTGAAGTTCCGGATTTTCCAGATTCTCATAATCGCTGTACAGGCTCTTCTCATTCATGTCCCTGTTCTGGCGTTCCAGACAATTCTCCACCCTGCCGTTAAAGCCTTCCCTGAACCATGCCTCCAGGCTCTCTGCCGCCCAGTTCAGGATCAGTCCTCCGAACAGCCAGAGGATCAGCGTCCGGAAAGCCATTCCGTTTAACAGCCCGTCAATCAGTATCCCCGACAAAATAATCATGATATAAGGGCGCACCCCTGTGACAACGGCACAGAGGATGCCAAATACAATGGTGGATTTATTATGTACGGCATACAGCGAAAACAGCCGCCGCAAGATTTGAATGTCTGATTCCTTTTTCTTTTTTTCCATATTCCTTTCCCCTCTTTATCCAGTCCCTGAATATACGCTCTTTCCCAAACAAACACGTTTGGGTCAAAGCCGGCCGGCTTCCTGCCACGGGCAACCGGGCATCAGCCTTACAGCAATGCAGACATCCGGCGCTTTGGCTCATTGTCCGCCGGATTTAAAATATTCCTGACTCTCTCAGGGAGAATCAGCGCCGATGTTTTTCCCGTCCTTATAGTACCGGCTCTGCATCTCATACAACTCCGCATACTTTCCGCCCTGCGCCATCAATGTCTCATGGGTGCCGCACTCCGCTATATTGCCGTCCTCCAGCAGCACGATCCTGTCGCAGAATTTCGTGGAGGAAAGCCTGTGGGATATATAGATGGAGGTCTTTCCCTGGGTGGTCTCGCTGTATTTCAGGTAAATTTCATTTTCCGCAATGGGATCCAGCGCCGCCGTGGGCTCATCCAGGATCAGCAGCGGCGCCTGCTTGTAAAGCGCCCTCGCAAAGAGCAGCCTCTGCTTCTCCCCGCCGGAGAAGTCCACCGCATCCCCATGGATCTCCCGCACCATCCTGCTGTCCCCTTTCTCCGGCAGCCTGTCATATCTCTCTTTAAATCCCGCCGTCTGCAATGCCTCCTGGAGTTTCTCCTCATCGATGGCATCCGTTTTTTGTGAGGCAATATTTTCTTTCACCCTGACAGGCAGAATGGTATAATCCTGGAAAAGCACGGAAATCAGGCTATAGTACTGTTCCCGGTCAAACTCCTCGATATTCCTGCCGTTCAGCAGGATCTCACCCTCCGTGGGCGCATAGAAACCACAGATCAGCTTTACCAGAGTTGTCTTGCCCGCGCCGTTGAGGCCGATCAGCGCCAGCTTCTCCCCCGCCGCTATGGTCAGGTTCAGATGGGAGATCACAGGCTTTTCCTGCCCCTCATAGGTAAAACTGACGTCCTTCAGTTCCAGTGTGACAGGAGCCCCGCGCATGGCCTCCACTTCCTCCTCCGGCAGCGCTTTCCCCTCATTCCGACGCTCCTTCGTGTCAAAATACTCCCGGATACTGCTGAAGGTATTACTGATTACCCCAAAGGACAGCGCCTGCCGCAACACCACGCACATATTCATGGAAAGGCTGTTCACAAACCCAAAATACAACACAAACTCCGCAATACTCATACTGCCCTGCGACGTCTGGTAAAGCAGATAAGTGTACACCGCCCCGTTTCTGATAAAATTCAGAATGGCGCTGCCGCCGTGATAAGCGAAATACCACCTGTGCACCTTGTAATAAACCTTGTTCATGGCGTCCAGATTACGGGAATACTTCCTGATCAGCCAGTCCTGCATATGGAAAATGCGCACATCCTTGCCGGCTCCCGTCTCCATGGTCTCATTGCTGAGGTAGGCCAGCTTCCTTGCCAGGTTGGACAGCACCGGATGGTTTTCACTGTGCTTTTCCCTGGCCATTTTCAACAGCCAGATCTGTCCGGCGGAAGCAAGCAGCGTCAGGATTGGAATCCAGGGACGGACCCTGGCCAGAAGTACCGTATACACGATCACGGGAGCCAGGGACTCCAGCACATAGGCCAGCTTATCCACGGAATCATTGATTCCCCTACCCTGGTAAATGGCCGTGTAGGATGCGCTGGCCTGGGTCATGAAATCCTTCCTCTCCAACACATCATAGTCCAACTTCATGCGCTTTTTAATAAAAGGCTCCGAATAGTGCATCCGGTAAATCGCACGGCTTCCGTCCACATACTGTTCCTTTAGGTTGTTCAGCATTGTACAGATCCACATGACCAGGATCAGACCCAGGATTACCAGCAGATAATGTTTCAGCTCCCAGTGCTGCTCCAGCCCCGCCACAATGGCGGAGGGCAGGATATCCCTGATCAGACAGTTGACCGTCCATGGAATCAAACTCAGGTAGGAAACCCAGAAGACCACCGGCTCCCATTTCCTCAGATTCCTGAAATGATAGTGCAGATTACTGAAAAAGCCGTATTTGCCGGAACTTTTCTCCATTCTCGCACCTGCGTTGAATAACATGATTTTTCTCCCCCTCCTGCTTTATAATTGTATCTGTTCTGATTACATCCATTTTTATTGCATCTGTCTTATTACATCTGTTTCTATATGTATCTATTCATTCCCACAGGGCAAAGCGATCCTCTTGAATGAGCAGGAAAGCGCAAAACAAACGCCGTGACAGACTGCCACGGCGTTACATCCAAACGAACCTATTCAACACTGGATCCATACTGGAAAAATCAAATTGATCCTTTTCCCACCGAGGTAAATTGAGTCTGTCTGTTTTGGAATAAACCCTGATATGCCTCATTGTCTTTACCTCGCTTTCCTTTCTGCCCTGATGCTCCCGCATAACAGATTAAGTCAGAGTATAACACAGAGTTCCCCGGATTGGCAAGAAGAAAATAATCGTCATTCATTTGACACAAACTTCACAATTTCATATAATACTATTAGAGACGGAGTAATCCGCCATCGAAAATATTGTTCGCTTACCGGAAGCGCCTAATGGATGTCCGGCTCGAAAATACTGTTCGCTTACCGGAAGCGTCTCATAAATGTCCGGCTTGAAAATCCAGCCTTATCGCTTAAGTGATAAGGCTATTTTTATCCGCTGAATAACTGTGGACATGGCTTCTCATCAGGAAAGGATATAAAGAACTTTTCCATAATCCTTTACATAATACCGGATATTCGTCCTCCCTTTCCGAACAACGGTATGTCCCTCCGCTTCCAGCTTCTCCTTCTGTGCCTCGACCCCGCCGGGATACTTTGGGTTCAATTCCCCGTTTGCCTTCAGAGTCCGCCAGTAAGGCGTCTTGTCCTCCTTGCGCTGATGGCTTGCCCATGCCGCAATGGACACAAAAATCCCCGCCGTGATGGGCTCCGTGAAATCCGCGCCGCTTTTCCGCGCAAAATATTCCCGGATTTCCCCCACTGTCACCACCTTCCCGCAAGGCACCTGCCTCATCACCCTGTCATAGTCCATGGGCGGTGCAAAATACATTCTACTCCCACCGTATTTCTCAATACTCTTCTGATCCGTGATCGTCTGGTACTTAGGCATATCCTTGCTGTCCTGCAGCATGGCATTAAAATCCTTCCTGTCCTCATCAGCCATATTCGCCACCTCCTGCTTTCAGCATAATATATTCTTCTCACTGATGCAATGAGACGGTTTAAAAAATCATTGCAGCATCATTAAATGTCTTATCAAAATGGGATGTACGCAGATCCGCGCAGTAAATTATGTCAAAGCCATGCTTTGAAAAAGGAATAAGTAAGAATGGATAGTATCATTGGTCAGTCCACCGATATAATCTAATGAGACATCATAAAACCGGGCAAGCGTGACCGCCAATTCAAATGGCAGTTCTTTTTTTCCTGTTTCATGATTATGATAAGTAGTCTTTTGTATGTGAGTGAAATTGGCAAGTGCAGCAATGTCTTGTGTGCAACATATGTTGAACAATCGAAGCGACATGCATTGTATGATTAAGGTCTGCCGCACCACGGCTTTTTTTCTTTTTCCGTCGTGCGGCAGCAATTTGGGTTATTCAAGCCAAAATCATTTCACAGTATGTTTACAATAGGAGCGGACAGCCAGAAAAGCAAATAGCGGTATTTCAATGACGCAGGCTCCGATCATGGCATAAGGCATCCAGACTGCCCACCCGCCCAGGTTCAAAAACCGGAAGTCAGTGATTGCATAGAGAATACTGGCCTGGATGCTGGTGCCACTGGCGGGGAGGACGCTGCACAGCCAGTCGGACAATACCCCCGGCACCGTCATAGTAACCACTACCGGTGCGATACAAAACACCAGTGCCGAGGCGAGTGAAGCCACTGTACTTTTGCATTTAGCGGAAAGAAGCAAGGTAAAACTCACCGAAGCCAAAGTAGAAAGCAGTCCGGCAACAGCAAAAAGACGTTGCAATTCCCCTATGTTCATGTCCGCCAAAGTCACAATGGAGTACAGCATTTGAATGGAGGTTCTGGTACATTCCCAGCCAAACAAACTGTCTGCCACCAAAATAAACACCGCGGCACAGATGATAAATGTCAACCCGCTGACAAAAAGAGCAGCCAGCAGCTTGGCAATACCCAGCCTGACCCGGCCATACCGGGTACAGCGCAGGATATCGTCTGCGCCGGACTGATAGTCGGCGGAGAATACCGGGGCGGCAATCACCACGCAGAACAGCAGCACCAGAAATCCCATAAGATTCTGATAGTCTGTGATGGTGGAACTCATACCGGGGTAGACCTCAAAGGGCTTCTCCACTTGTCTGTACATCTCCACAGCCTTGCGCCGGGCAGCGGGGCTGTCCGGCTGCTCCATCGCCATCAAAGAGGCAATCCTGGCCTCACAGACGGAATAGTAATCGTCGATTTGCTCCGGGTCGATCTCCATGATAGTAGGAGCCATGCCGGTGTCGGGGTCGGCAAACGCTTCTTTGACACCATGGAGCAGGGGAGCGATGGGAAGGATCTCTTTCTCATAGACACCCTCCGGCAAATCATAGGACTCCGTGACACCGTAGGCCATAAGGCAGGCCTGGTAGATTTCCACAGCCTCCCGCACCCGCTCCGGGGTGACAATGCCGCTGGCGTCCGCCTGGCGTTCCTTTTCGTAGGCGATGGAAGCCAAACCGGTCAGATTGACTTCGTTCCCGGCCTCGTCCGTATAGCTGCTGTAGCAGTAGGTTGTTGGGAGATAAGCCAGCAGGGCAGAGAGAATCAACGCCAGCGCCAGCAAAATCCATGTGAGCCTTGACTTCAAGACCCGTTTCAGTTCCAACCGAAAAATACTCATTTATTGACACCTCCTGTCACTTTCTCCGCTGCTTTCCGGAAACATCCACAAATACAGATCCTCCAGGCGGGGGGCTACAGCCCTGGAAACGGCGTTGCGGGGTCGGTCCGACAGATAGCGGATGGAGACGCTGCCGTCGTTTTCGTTTCGCAGATTGGTGATTTGCAGTTTACTTTCATACTCCGGAACGGCTTCCGCCGGAATGGTGCAGCTCCACACCTTGCCCTCCACCAGCCTGACCAGTTCCTCCGTTGTCCCCGTCGCCAGCAGCCTGCCGCTCTTGACGATGGCGTGACAGGTGGCGATATGCTCCACATCGGGGACAATGTGAGTGGAGATCAGCACAATCCGGTCATGGGCAAACTCCGAAAGCAGATTGCGGAAGCGCACCCGTTCTCCGGGGTCAAGTCCTCCGGTTGGTTCGTCCAAAACCAAAACCTCCGGGTCGTTCAGCAGTGCCTGGGCAATCCCTATCCGCCGCCTCATACCGCCGGAGAGCTTGGAGATTTTGTTGTTGCGGACATCCAGCAAAGAAACCCGTTCCAGCAATTCATATATTTTCCGCCGGCCCTGCCCTTTGGGAAGCCCTTTTAATGCGGCAACATATGCCAGATAGTCCTTCACGGTAAACTCCTGATGAAAGCCGAACTCCTGGGGCAGATAGCCGAAAATGTCCCGATACTGCTCCCCCAGCCTTTGGATGGGAACTCCATCATACACCACTTGACCGGAGGTGGGCTGCATAATGCCGGCAATCATCCGCATCAGGGTAGTCTTGCCCGCGCCGTTGGCTCCCAGCAGACCCCACACGCCCGGCGTCAGTTCCAGGCTGATGTCGTTGACGGCTTTTTTGTCCTTAAACTGCTTGGTAATATGGTCGATTAGCAATTCCATATAAAAACTCCTTTCCCGTTTGCAAGCCAATAGGTAATTGCTTTGTGCGGATTGGACAAAGGCGTCACTCTCATTCGGGTTTTCGCAATTGCCTATTGCAAACCAAAGGCGCTCTTGCCTTGGCATCTTCATTCTACCAAAAGCAAAAGCGCCGTTTCCTTGTTCGCCCACACGGTATTCAACTGTTTTCCTACGGACTTTCTAACGATTTTCCTACAAAACAGGAAGTGTTACAGTAAAAACCGTCAGTCCATCCCTGCTCTTTGCTGTGATTGTTCCATTGTGGAGCATGATGATCTGCCTGGCAATGGCAAGACCCAGCCCGGCTCCGTCTGTGCCGCGTCCTGTATCCAGCCTGTAAAACTGCTCAAAAATCCGCTCCAGTTTTTCTTTTGGAATTGTCCCGCCGTGATTGGAAAATTGCAATGTTACCTCATCCCCACCTTTTTCGGCCTTTATCGTGATCTCCGTTTGGTCATAGCTGTAGACAACGGCGTTCCGCAAAAGATTGTCAAATACCCTCTGCATCTTGTCGGCGTCACAGTTCAGCATCATATCATCTGCTACCACAAGGCGGCAGGCCAGACCCTTTTCTTCTAAGATTGGCTGAAACTCATATACAAGCTGTTCCAGAAGACGGGTCAGATTGATTTCCCGATATTGCAGTGTAATTGTGGACAGATTATATTTCGCGATTTCCAAAAACTCGTTAATCAGGTCCTCCAAACGCTCCTCCTTGGAAATAGAAATGGAAAGATATTTTTCGCGCAATTCCTCCGAAATGTTTTTTTCGTCCCGCAGCAGGTTCAGGTAGCTGATGGAGGAAGCCAGGGGCGTTTTCAAATCGTGGGCCAGATACATCACGAGGTCACTTTTTTTCTGCTCGGCAATCAGCATATCGCTTTTCTGCCGGTCAAACGTATGCTTTGCCATATTCATTTTTCGCTCAATGGAAAGCAGTTCCGGTGACAGGGAAATTTCTCCGGGAGCATCTTTAAGCAGCGTTTCCATCCCGTTGCTAATTTCCTCAAAATACCTGGTAATCCAATGGAGAAAAACGGAAAGCAGACAAATAAATACGGCCAGGATGGACAGCCAAATGATAGCGTCCATATGCCTTCGGAATACCCGTTCATACAGACTAAAGGCCCCATCGTAGTCCATACGAAAGATATTTTGCAGGAGGGCCAGCATCAGGTTTGCAAAATTGCCCCGCAGGAGGGCGGAGTATGTGATATAGATTATGAAGACGGAAATTACCAGCATAGCGATAGTACGGAGTAAAACCTTAATGCGGAGCTGACGGAACTCGCTGTTGTGTTTATTTTTCAATGGTATACCCTACCCCCCATACTGTTTTGATAAATTTAGGACTTCTGGCCGGTTCTCCCATCTTCTCCCGCAGCCGTCCGATATGGGCCATGACAGTATTGTTATTTTGCAGAAATTTCTCACCCCATACCGCCTCGAACAATTCTTCGGAGGAAACGACGACCCCCTGTCGTTCGCAGAGATACCAGAGGATGGAAAACTCGATCGGCGTTAACTGCAATTCTCTCCCAAACAGGAAGCATTTGTGATTGTCCTTGTTGATGACCAGCCCTCGAATATCATATTCATGAGCCGGTTCTTCCGGTTTTGCCGGAGAATTGTTATAGTGCATATACCGCCGCAGCTGCGTTTTTACTCTGGCGACAACCTCTAGGGGATTAAAGGGCTTTGTAATATAGTCGTCGGCCCCGATCGTCAGACCCATAATCTTATCCCTATCCGCCACTTTTGCAGTCAGCATAATGATAGGGTAATAAGATGTTTCCCTAATCTTTTTGCAGATTTGAAAGCCATCCGCATCCGGAAGCATCACATCCAATATTGCCAGGTCTAAATGGGTATGCTCAATACAATCCAGAGCTTCCGAGCCGGTGTAAAATTTATGGACGGTATAGCCGTCATTAGTGAGATAAAGTTCTATCACATCTGCCAGTTCTTTTTCGTCATCTACCACTAAAATGTTGATGCTCATTTTCGTTACCTCTGATTTCTGATAATGCATAAGATAATATCATAAATTGCTCCGCAATTTACGATGAATAGCCATCCAGACGCTGATTGTCTTGAATAAGGTCATTATTTCATTAATCTACGATTCTTGATCGTCATTCGCCGAATGTGCAGGCACATTCTTCTCGCTAACGCTCATTATATCATGCTTTATTTCCATTTTATCTCCATTTTATCTACGGATTTTCTTAAGATTTTCATACAAGGTGTGGGAGCATTTGGCTACACATTTCTGATCGTAATCCTATTGTTATGCTGTAACAGTTCAGCCATGCAACAATTTGCAAATTGCTGTATGAGCGGAGCGCCCTCACATGAAGCCAAAAGGCGGCTCTCGCGACACTTGGTTCATTGTACGCGGAAATAAAAGATGAGCCACGCAGCGGCGTCGGATGCGAAGCAGACGCTGAGGAGGGGGCTTGCCCACCCCGTTAGGAATGAGAAGGCTGAACTGTTACGGATTATGTTGATTCATCAAAAAAACAATTGCCATTTACATCCAAGTATAGTATACTTGGCGTAACAGGTCATTCAGACGTTCCTTACGGAACGGTTTCATGGTAATTCACCAGATTTTACCACATGGCACATAACTGCATATGAACCAGGGCGGATCCTCCGGGCGGCAGACATTTGTCAATTTCCTTATATTTCCCTGTTTTCCCCGGTATTCCCCACATTTCTGCCCGTCCCTACAAACACAGAGAGGAGAAACGCTTATGCCCAAAAAGAACACAAAAGACACAGATGACAAAACCAAAAACAGTATCATCCTGAACTCCAAGCTGCCTGACAGCAGCAGCAAGCTCATCTTTGACGAACCCCTCCTCTGCGCCCAGTTCCTCCGGGGCTATATCAAGGGCATTCCCTGCCTGAGGAATGTACAGCCCGAGGATATCGAGGATGTGTCGGCGCAGTTTGTCCCCCTCTTCGCCGAGGAGCGCGACTCCGACAGGGTCAAGAGGGTGCACATAAAAAATGGTACACCGTTTTTTCTTGTTTCCCTTATTGAACACAAGACCAAAGTGGAGTATAATGTATGTATGCAGATATTCCGCTACATGGTCTATATCTGGGAAGCCTACGAGAAGGAAGAGGAGGATCGGAAAGAGGGCATATCCAGACAGAAGGGATTCAGGTATCCCCCCATCCTGCCCATCGTCTACTACGAGGGGCGTAAGAAGTGGACGGTCCCGCTGAATTTCAGGAGCCGCATCACCGAAGGGAATGCTTTCGCCAAATACATCCCCGATTTCCAGTACTACCTTGTCCCCCTGCGGAAGTACAGCAACAGGGAACTGCTGGACAGGCAGGATGAAATCTCCCTGGTCATGCTGGTAAACAAGCTGCAGGAGCTGGGGGACATCACTTCCTTCCGCTCCCTTCCCCCGGAGCAGCTGGAATCGATCCTGAAGGACTCCCCCAACCATATAGCAGGCACCATAGCGGACATACTGCTTGCTTTTCTGTTAAAATCCAAAGTTCCCACCGAAGAGGCGGAGAAAATAGTGGGGAAAGTGAGGGAAAAGAACGTGGGGCAGTTATTTGCAAATATGGCGCCGATCGATATCCCGGCGGAACAGGCAAAGATCAGGGCACAGCAACAAAAAATTGATGCGCGGCAGCAGGAAATTGATGCGCGGCAGCAGGAAATTGATGCACAGCAGCAGGAGATCGATGTTCAGAAGCAGGAGATCGATGTTCAGAAGCAGGAGATCGA
>CANDMD010000048.1 GCA_947385725.1 uncultured Lachnospiraceae bacterium
TGTTGCCACCGAGGGATTTTAAGTCCCTTGCGTCTGCCTATTCCGCCACACCAGCCGACGCAGTATGAAGCCCGCAGAGCGGACTTCATATATGCACACCTGAATCCCATAACTGTTTGCGGTATGCAATGGATGGAGGTGGATTCGAACCACCGAAGCAATTTGCAGCAGATTTACAGTCTGTCCCCTTTGGCCACTCGGGAATCCATCCATGTTAGTGTGTAATCCTTTACAACACACCCTGACAATGTGAAATTGTAGCACAGTTTCACACAAATTGCAAGACTGATTTTTCAGGATTGTCAAGGCTGGTGTAACAGTTTGGTCGAAGGCTGAACTGCTACAGGGCTGAACCGTTACGAAGGCTTCGCCGTCACGTAGTATGCCCAGCCAATCATCAGCGGCACTGCCGCCACAGTAGGCATCTCATACCGGATGGCGCTGGCAAGGGGTGATGCCAGACATACCAGCACGTTCATCATACTGGGAACAAACAGGATCAGCGCACCGAACTTCTTATGTTTCCATAACAGCCATGCCAGTACCAGCATGATCCAAGTATACAGTCCCGGGGTGCAGAGATACCTGACCAGGGGCAGCACCATACTCAAATTCCAGAGCTGTCCCAGGGCATAACTGAATTCCGGATCAAGCACATGATGGATCCCCAGTTCCACATCATAGGAAGTATAATCGCTTTCAAGGCCGATCCACGCCTCTATATTCTGGGATACCGGCGCCAGATAACCATATCCCTTATTGATAAAAGCGGATACATAACATCCGGGATGCTTCCAGAACATTTGAAACCACACTTTAAAATATTCGCCCAGTTCTGCGCCTCTATAATAATATTTCACAGGATCGGAGATGACCGGGTCATAGCATTTTATGCCGTCCACGCTCAGCACATGGTCAATAACCTCCCTCTCATGCCCCGTCAGTTCATCACCGTAATACACCACATATCTGGCCGTCTGCTGGAAAGGTATGCTTAAGGCTTCCGCCGGAGAAGACCTTGCCATATCCAAAACAGAATGATATAGTCCCTTTGTGACGCCTCCATAGACCAGTATGGTAGCCAGCAGTACCAGGAATGCCCTCTTCCGATCCTGCTTTTTCAGCCAAAACACCAGCAGCACCAGCGCCGGTACAACGGCGTAAATCCCATTATTCCGGAGCAGTGATGCCAGGATACCGGAAACAGCCAGCAGAATCCCGTCCTTCGCGCTACAGCCCTTCTTCCTGATCACTTCCATCAGGAAAATCGCCTGAAGCGTTGCCACCTCCGCATAGAGCAGATCCTTCTCAAACCATTGGGCGTATGTTCCCCAGAAGGGCGAGAATGCAAAGAACAGGATCCCCACACTGCACCATCTTATGGAAATCCCCAGATCCAACAGCTTTTTCACGCTATAGGAAAAGATCCATGCCCCCACACAGGTCTGGAAAAAGCAATAGAGAAAGAATCCAAAGTTTGCATCTGCCAGCCGACGTCCAAGGGAAAACAGGACTCCCATGATCAGTGACGACAGCGGCGGATGTCCTGTCGCCCAGTCCGCATCCCCCAGAAACTGCCTTAACTGCAGGTTTCCGTCCGGACAGCTTGTGCCGGGGTAATTCAGCAGAAGCCAGGGAAGCCAGCCGATCAGAATCAACAGAAATCCGACCAGCAGGAAATGCTTCCTGTAAAAGGAGTTCCTTTCCCCGCCTTCCCCAGTCCTTTCCTTCTCCATCAGGAAATAAAAACTCCGGATCGTCAGGTAAATGAGCATCCAAAAACCAAGGATACAGAAGATAGACAATACCAATTGAAAACGGTTTCCCAGAATCAATGCCGGGCTGTTGAACTTTTGAAAGCTGATACAGGTCACCAGGAGCACTGAAAGAATCAGCGCCAGGACGCCTGTTCCCTGATCGATCCAGTTCTCCCTGGAAAAAACATGTTCAAAAAGCTTCCACACCGCAAACAATACCACCAGATCCGCGAAATTCATGGGCGTAAAGCTGTTATACAGCTTATTCAGGCAATTGAGCAACGTGGAATCCGGAAACCCGCCGCCGATAATCTCAAATTTGAAATGCAGGGTGAACACGACCACACAGGACAGCAGAAATGTGAGCACTTTTCCATATTTGTGTGAAAATCCGGATTTTCCTGGCTGCATGCGTTCTTCCTCCCTGCCCTGCATTGGCTGTCCGCGACAGTCCGTAATGGGAACATTATACTCCCGTTTCCACAGGCATGCAAGGAAATTTCTGCCTTAAAATTGTATTGGCGTCACGTCCGCCGTCAGCGGCTCCATCTTATAATCAGGGAACTGGTCAATCAACCGGTTCAGGCACACCCTGGTATTGTATACAATATCATGGGCCAGCATGACAACCTTCTTTCTCCCAAGCGTGCTTTCCCTGGCATCCTGCAGCAGCTGTTCCGGGGTGGAGCTGTTTACCGCATCCTCCAGACTGGCATTCCAGTCGAAGTAAACATATCCTCTCTCCGTCATCGCCTGAATGATCTCCTCGTAGATATCTTCATTGTAGGCATTGATGCTGCCGCCGGGAAAACGAAACAGCTTCGCTTCCACTCCCGTGACCTCATAGACCGCGTCATAGGCATCCTGGAAATCCTCCAGATAGGCCTCCACGCTGGCATAAATTTCATCATACTCATGGCGGTTGCAGTGAATGCCTATTGTATGCCCCTCCTCCACGATCCTGCGGGCAATTTCAGGATGCCTGCGGACATTTTCACCCACCACGAAAAAGGTTGCCCTGATCCCCCTTTCCTGTAAAATGTCCAGCACCGCAGCCGTATTTTCCTCTGAGGGGCCATCGTCAAAAGTCAGATACATGGTCTTGGGATGAAAATAGGAATCAATGTTACGGGCTATGCCTTCCGTCAGCTGTTCCTGATATTCCTCACTGCTGATCGCGTTGCGCTCCGCCGTGTTGGATAAAAAGGAGGTCTCTATCAGGCAGGAGGGCATGCTGGTCTCCCGGACGACATAGAGTTCCTGACTCTGCTGCAGTCCTCTGTCATTTGCCCCCGTCTGGCTCACAGCGCCCATCTGCACCAGCTGCGCCAGCCTTCTGCTGTCATCACAGCAGGAACAATACCAGTTATCCCCTTCCTCCTTTTCCGGACAGCCGCTGAACCATGTCTCAATGCCGGTTACAGAGCTTTCCTTCTCCTCGCAGGCATTTTGGTGGATGCTGATAAAGAGCTCGCCTCCCGCGGCCTCCGCAATTTCCACTCTCTGCTCCAGCGTAAGGGCAGTATCATCATCCTCCCTGGTCAGCACCGTCTCATACCCCATATCCTTAAGCTTCTCCGACAGCCTCCTGGCAATCTGCAGATTTACGGTCATCTCCGATACGTCTCCCCTGCAGCAGCCATCGTCATCACCGCCATGGCCGGGGTCAATGACAATGACCGGCGGGGCGGTTTCCTCTTCCGATACCACGATATCGTTTGCGGACACAGTGAAAAACTCCGCCTGGGGTGCGGCAGCTGATAAGCTTTCTTCTCCCATCACTACCACACTCTCCCGGGAACCGAAAATATCCTCTTTGAAGATACACGCTACCGCCAGGCTCAATGCCGCCATCGTCATGAAAACAAGGAAAAAGACCAGACATTGGCGACGCAGGATGTAAGCTCCGGGATTTCTGCTCCCCGTGTCCCTTTCCCGCATTCTGCTGTCAAAGGTGCTTACCCTCACCAGCTTTACCTCTCTGCCGTACATCTGTTTCCTGCCCGCCTGTCCGTACATCTTCTGACCTCCATCCAAAAAAAGCTTCCCCTCAGCTGTTAGATCCAGCATAAGGGGAAGCCCCATCAAACTTTCATATTTTTGGCATAAAAGTCTCATCTTTTTTCCATACTTTTTGCATCACACGAATCACAGTTCAGTCATACAGCAATTCGCAAACTGCGCGCAGGCGCTTGCACACAAAGTGCGTTCCGCGAATGGCTGCATGAAGGAAGTGCCCTCACCTCGAAATTTTCAGGAACAGCTCGTTGATTCCCTCGTAAAATCCCACTGTAACCACCGTGTTTCCCTCTCCCATTCCCGGAAAGCTGTACTTCTTAAAATAAGGCGTGGTCTCAGATAACGGATTGGTGGCTTCATATTCCTGTGGTTCTCCCAGTCCCATATATTCACTCCAGACGCTTATGATCTCATCTGGATCAATATCCTTCCACTCCAGATTTGTCCGGACGTAAAATTCATAGACCTTTCCCGTGTCCGCGTCCACATAGGCGTCCAGCAGACGGTTTTCCTTATTGGCATTCTGTTTCCGGGAAGTAAAGCTGATCTTCCAGACCAGCACATTGTTCCTGGGCTCCGGCACATCGATGGCGGAATACATGACCGCGCTGTATGAGTTCGCCTGCAGAGACTGTATCTCCTGAGGCAATATCCCCAATTCTTTCAATTCCTGGATTCCCTGGGTGCAAAGTTCCAGCCCCTCCGCCTCATCAAGCTCCTGTCCGGCGGAATCCTTGCGGTTTACCACAAAGGCATATATGCCTGTCAGTTCCTGATAATCCAGGTTTACGGAATCCACACTGGTCATGGCGTTCTGATCGCTCTCCGGAAGGATCTGATTGTTCAGACACTTGGACAGGATATACACCCTCTCGTTATTACTCATGGAATAGCGATACCCTTCTGTGCCGGTCTCCGTCTCCCTGACATGGATCCGGTTCAACACATTCCCATCGCGGTAATTGGCCAGCGCCTCCGGTCCCCAGACGGCCGCCGCAGCAATGCTTACCGCCAGTGGAAGCAGCAACAAACTGATCTTCTTAATCTTCATTTGTACACCCTCTGCCCGCTTTGGCGGGCATCAATTCAATATTAGGAAGTTCACTTCCACACTTCCCGTTATGCCGACACAGTCGGCATAAACATTCCACACTTTCAGCCATGCCGCACGCCGTCCTTCTCCCAGGGCAGATAGAAACTGATGGAAGTGCCTTCCCCCACCTTGCTCTCTATCTTTATCACACTGTTGTGAAGCCTCAGGATCTCCACGCACAGCGCAAGCCCCAGGCCGGCTCCGTTTTTACTGCGGGACCGGGATTTATCCACCATGTAAAATGCTTCCGTTACCTTTTTCAGTTCCTCCTCCGGGATGCCCACACCGTAATCCCTGACCTGGAACAGATAACCCTCCTCCCGGCAGGCGCCGTCCACCTCTATCACGCCTCCCTGGGAGGACGCCTTGCAGGCATTGTCCACCAGATTCAGTAGCACGGATTTTATCAGGTTTACCTCCCCGTAAACGGTTGCCGGTTCAAACATGATGTCCACCTGCTGTTCCGTATTTCCGTCAAACATATCCTGCAAATATTGAAACAGGCTTTCCGCCGCTATGGGCTGGGTCTCGATCTGCTCCCGCTTGGTAACAATGATATCCAGCAGGCGGAAGGACATGTTCTCCAGACGTTTCCCCTCTGTGTAAATATAATTGGAGGACAAAAAATGCTTTTCCTCATCCAGCTTTCTGGAGCGGAGCAGGTCCGCATAACCAATGATCGCCGTGAGGGGCGTCTTCAATTCATGTGCAAAAGCCGCGATAAAGTCCTCTCTGGCACGGATCTCCTCCTGCAGTTCGCCAATGGTGTTTTCCAGGACATTCGCCATGCTGTTAAAATCTTCCGTCAATGCGCCCAGTTCATCGTTGCTCACAACCTGGGCGCGGTAGCTGTAATCTCCCTCCGCCATCTTTCTGGTGGCTCCCGCCAGAAGGCGGATCGGTTTGGTCAGCCAGAAGGAAATGATAAACATTACAACGGCGCAGACTGACAGCATGGCCAGCGTCACCTGCCGGTAAACGGAGAATCCCATGGCCCTCTCCGCAAAGACCTCCGTCACATCCTCCATGGTCTCCAGGTAGAGATTCCTGTTCAGGACATTTACCATAATACCTGTCTGAATATAATAATGCTCTCCCTGCCGGACTACCTGATATGCCCCTGTATCCTCCCTCACCTGCTGGATCAGTTCGGCATCCTCGGGAAAGCCTTCGCTGGCATAAAGCATTTTCTTCTCTTCGTCGGACAGGCGCAGCAGACGCCCCGTTCCCTGGCCTCCGCTTTCCAGCTTGGAACCGATCTGCTCCACAGTAGTATCCTGCAGCACGTTATACTTCGCAGGGATATTCAACGCCGCGGTCTCAAAGGCAAACTGTAAAATATTGCTGTCGCTCATGGCCTGCTCGATCTCCCGGTTCAGAGCGGTCTCAAACACATAATTGACAAAAAAGTATCCGCTGAAACCGAAAGCAGCCGCCATGATGATGATCGTCCACAGCAGAATCTTGTATAGAAATTTCATGATTTAAATCTCCAAATCTTCTAAATTTCCAATCGATATCCCACTTTATAGACCGCTACCAGATTGTCCTCCCAGCCCATCTTCCTGCGGAGCCTCTGCACATGGAGATCCAGGGTACGGCTGTCCGCCAGATACTCGTCGCCCCACACCTTCTCATATAAGCTCTCCCGAAACAGGGCTATATTCTTGTTCCGCATGAACAGCACCAGAAGTCCGTACTCCTTGTTGGTCAGCACTACCGGCTTCCCCGCTTTCAGCACCTTTCTGGCTTCCTCGTCCACCACTACGTCCCCCGCGGTGAGAATGGTCTCCGTCTTGTTATAGCGGCGAAGCACCACTTCCACGCGGGCTACCAGTTCCACCACATCGAAGGGCTTTACCAGATAATCCTCCGCTCCCAGCTTCAGACCCTTTACCCTGTCCTTGACCTCATGTTTGGCAGTGATAAAGATCACGGGTATTTTTAACGGCCTTATGTACTCCATAATGTCATAGCCGTCCGCGCCGGGCAGCATAATATCCAACAGGATCAGGTCAAACTGCTCCGATTCGATGAGATCGATAGCTTTCAGGCCGTCCTGCACGGATTTACAGTCATAACCCGCCGCCGACAGATTAATGTCGATCAGGTCACAGATCGGCTTTTCATCATCCACAATCAATATCTTGATCATTCCTCTACTGTCCACCCCCAATATTCCCGTATCAGCTGTGTCAGGCCCTCCACGGTGTCCTCTTCCGTACACTGATAAGTCTTCTCAAACTCTGTATCTGTCTCAAATCCGTCGGTGCGCTGGTAGTAGATGCCACACCGGGTATCGATAAGCTGCTCGCCGTCCGCCCCGGAATAGCTGTAACGCCCCAGCACTAAAATATCCTTCATACCATCCCCGTCCAGATCGCGGCAGGTCATGCCTTTCAGGGCATACAGACTGTCGTAGTCTCCCATGGGCTGGAAACTCCACACGATGGAGCCCTGTTCGTTGACCAGATAGATCATGAAAATGTCATAGTGTCCCATCCGTATGATACCCGGTACGATCTGCAGCCTCCCCTGTTTTTCAAAGGTTCTGTAGTAATTCTGTTCCTTGATCACCTGAAATCCCTGTTTCAGCAGCTCGTCCAGCGTGGTCGCCGTGTAAAGCACCTCCGCGGAATTGCCGTCCCGCACATAGGAAATGATCATTCCCGCGCTTTTGTTCATGCTGAACCGGTTGATCTTGTCGGAAATCCTCCAGTCCCGGTAGAACCCTCCCTCATGTTGAAACAGCACATCGCCCACCTTATAGGCCTTTCCCGCATAGTCCCCGGTGTCATTGACGCAGTTTGTGATCAGGATGATATCCGTCTGCCCGTCCTCATTCACATCCAGAAAGGAAACGGCCGCCAAACCCCTGGTGGGCTGCTTCATCTCTCCCAGATAGCTGTTGTTGGTCTCCAGCTGGTTTGTCTTATACAGCACTTTCCCGCTGCTGTCCGTAATCAGCAATGCCATCCGGCGATATCGGTTGTCCATGATCGGGAGAAAAACCACCTCTTCCTCCCCAAAACTCTCCAAAAGTACGGGAAAGCTCTGATCCTCTATGGCATAAAACCCCTGTTCCGGCACATCTTCTGCATACTCAATGGCGGCAAAGCGCTCCTGATAATCCTCGTATTGCTGGAGGAGCTGCCCTAAATCCTCCGGCGCCGCCGCCTTCGCGGACAAAATACTGATGCTGCAGGCGCAGGCTGTCAGGGCAAGCAATAACCCCATCTTTTTCACGAACCCCGCTCCTTTCTCGAAAGTAAGAAACTGGCTTTACATTCTCTGTAAAGCCAGTATAACTTATAAATGCATCATAGATGCAAAGAACACTACATATTTTTCAGGATGACGGCGCTTGTCTTAGGCAGTTCGATCACGATCTTGCCCGCCTTGATCTCGTATTCCCGGCCATCCAGATGATATCCCGACTCATCTGTCTGTATCAGCACTTTCACTTTTCCCACTTTGGGCATTCCTACTTCCCACACAAACACTCTCTTAGTGATCGGATGATCGTTGTTATTTACCAGGATCAGGCATTGCCCTCTTTTGTGAAAACGTCCGTATGCAAGATAATTATAATCGCTGCCCAGGTATTTCAGCGAGCCTGTCCGCAGTTCGTCATTCTCCCTGCGAAGCCGGATAATGTCCCTGTGAAACGCAAGCAACTCCTTATCCTCATGTCCCCAGGGATAGGTGCGCCTGCTGTCCGGATCCGTAAAGCCGCAGACACCGGCCTCATCTCCGTAATAGATCGTGGGGGCTCCCATCCAAGTCATCTGCATCATGACCGCTTCCATGAAAACCGCCTTGTTGACATCCCGGTTCGCCGCCTCCGCCCCCATGGTGCTGATTCTTCCCACCTTATGATTGGTTCTGGTCAGGAAACGGGAGTGGTCATGGTTAGACAGTTCATTCATCGCCACCTGCCAGCTGGGCATGGAAAAGCTCGCGGTGTGGTGCTGCATGGCGCCCCAGAAGGATTCCGCATTGCCCAGCAGATCTTCCCTGAAATCATCGCTGTGCTTCTCCATTCCTGTGAGGAACCAGGTCACCGGTTCCATAAAGGCATCATAGTTCATGACAGTATCCCACTCGTTGCCCTGGAGCCAGTCGCGGGTATTTCCGTAATGCTCCGCAAGAATGATGGCATCAGGATTCGCCTCCTTAACCGCCCGCCGGAATTTCTGCCAGAACTGATGGTTAAAGTCCTGGCTGTGTCCCAGATCCGCCGCCACGTCCAGCCTCCATCCGTCAACGTTATAGGGAGGCGAAACCCATTTCCTGGCGATTGCAAGCACATATTCCGTCAGCTTCTCAGAATTCTCATAATTCAGCTTGGGCAGCGTGTCATGCCCCCACCAGCCGTCGTAACTGCCGTTGTAGGGCCACTGGTTCTGGTCGTGGAACTGGAAATAATCCCGATAGGGGCTGTCGGCGCTCACATAAGCGCCCTTCTCATAGCCCACCGCATTTTCATAGATGCGTTCCCTGTCCATCCACTTGTTAAAAGAGCCGCAGTGGTTGAAAACGCCATCCAGGATCACCCGCATCCCCCGCCGGTGTGCTTCCTCCACCACACGGATGAACAGTTCGTTGCTGGCCTCCAGATTGGCCAGGTTGGTGACTCTGTTGATATAGCGGGTAGCCTCACTGTTCTGCTGGTTCTGCTCCGGCAGCAGTTCTCCCTCGTCCATGACGATCCTGCCGAAGTGCGGGTCTATATAATCGTAATCCTGAATGTCATATTTATGGTTGGAAGGAGAGACAAACAGCGGATTAAAATAGATTACCTCCACACCCAGGTTCTGCAGATAATCCATCTTGTCCAAAACGCCCTGCAGATCGCCGCCGTAAAACTCCCGTACATCCATCTGCTGCGGATATCGGTTCCAGTCCTCCACGCGGTTTACAGGTTTGCCAATATATAAATATTCGTTGGTAAGTACATCGTTTGTGGTGTCGCCGTTACAGAAACGATCCACGTAGATCTGGTACATAACGGCTCCCTTTGCCCATTTCGGTGTCTTAAAGCCCGGGATGATCACAAAGTCATAGTATTCATTCACATCCTGCACCAGCCCCCTGACGTCATAAAAGCATTTCAGCCTGCCGGTCAGTATCTCGAAATGATAAGTAGCCTTTTCCTCCTCCAGCTGCAATTCAAAAGTATAGTAATCAAAGCTTCCCTCTGTCTCCGCCTTATACATCATGTGGCGCTCTCCCTTATGCACCAGAAGAACTCTGTCCACATTATTCTTGGCAGTCCTGAACTTTATGGTAACTTTGTCAAAGGGCTCAGGTTCGGCAGGACTGATAAAATTATCCGTGGTATCCGAAAAAAGTGCTCGTTTATTAAAAACCGGCCGCATGGTAGAAATGTACTGTCTGTTATTTTCAAGCAGCTTGATCTTTTCCAAATCCAAACTCATTAGCGTAATCATTCTCCTATACTCAGCATAAAGCGAATCTTACTTCTATTGTACTGAAAACAGCGTCCTAATTCAACACTTTTTTTCAAGCAGCCCTTCCGGATTCCTCTGGCATCCCCGCGTCCGTGACTATTCAGCCCTGACATTATCAGGGCTGAACAGAATTCCAAGTAAAGAGGACAGCCATGGGGTGACTGTCCTCTTTAGAGAAGGTATTTCTTACTTATGGGGTATAGCAAAAAACTATATAATGTATTGGGGGGTTACGAGTATTATAATACCATCTGCACTCTGCTTTGGCTATTCCCAAATTACACAAATATTACAAAAACCATATTTGATTTTTGTGCACTTCTTACAACGGCTTGTTGTGAAAATTAACAAGAGAACAATGCCTCAAACTCGCTTCTGCCGATCTTTTCCTTTTCCAGCAGCAGATTCGCACAACTGTGCAGCACCTGTTCATTCTCCAGAATGATCTTCTTTGCCCTGGCGTAACAATCGTCGATAATGGCCTTGACTTCCCTGTCGATCTCCCCCGACACGGACTCGCTGTGTCCCTTCGCATGCGCCAGATCCCGTCCGATGAACACCTCGTCGTCATCATCGTCATAACAGATCACGCCGATATTTTCCGACATACCGAATTTCGTGACCATCTTCCGCGCCACCTTGGTCGCTTTCTTGATATCGCTGGAAGCGCCGGTTGTAATATCCTTAAATATAATCTCCTCGGCGATGCGCCCGCCCAAAGACACCATGATATCCTGCTGCATCATTCCTTTCGTCCGAAACATGTCGTCCCTCTCAGGCAGGGGCATGGTATAGCCTGCGGCGCCCACACCTGTGGGGATGATGGATACCGTATAAACCGGCCCCACATCGGGAAGCACATGGAACAAAATCGCGTGTCCCGCCTCATGGTACGCGGTAATGCGCTTCTCCTTGTCAGAGATAATGCGGCTTTTCTTCTCCGCACCGATCCCCACCTTGATGAAAGCCTTCTTAATATCTTCCTGGGCCAGATAGCCTTTTCTGTTCTTGGCCGCGTTGATGGCCGCCTCATTCAGCAGGTTCTCCAGATCCGCGCCGGTAAATCCCGCCGTCGTCTGGGCCACCTGTTTCAGGTCCACATCCTCCGCAAGAGGCTTATTCTTCGAATGGACTTTCAGGATCTCTTCCCTGCCGCCCACATCGGGAGTTCCTACCGCCACTTTTCTGTCAAAACGCCCGGGACGCAGAATCGCGGGATCCAGGATATCCACACGGTTCGTTGCCGCCATAACGATGATACCCTCGTTGACGCCGAAACCGTCCATCTCCACCAGCAGCTGGTTCAGCGTCTGCTCCCTCTCGTCGTGGCCGCCGCCCATTCCGGTGCCGCGCCTTCTGGCCACCGCGTCGATCTCGTCGATAAATATGATACAGGGAGAGTTCTTCTTGGCATCCTCAAACAGATCGCGGACACGGGAAGCGCCCACGCCGACAAACATTTCCACAAAATCGGAGCCGGAGATGCTGAAGAAAGGAACTCCCGCCTCCCCTGCCACCGCTTTCGCCAGCAGGGTCTTACCTGTGCCGGGAGGACCCTCCAGCAGTACGCCCTTGGGTATCCTTGCGCCTACTTTAATGTATTTCCCCGGTTCTTTCAGGAAATCGACGATCTCCTCCAGTTCTTCCTTTTCCTCTTTTAATCCTGCCACCTGGGCGAAGGTCATACATTTATCCCCCAGGGAAACCCTGGCACGGCTCTTGCCGAAATTCATCATCTTGCTGTTACCGCTGCTGGCATTCTGGGCATTCATCATCATGAACATCACCACGCCCACTCCCAGCACCACGATCAGGGGCACCAGGGTAGTCAGTATCCAGCTTTCCCTGGGAACATCCTTTACCAGGGGATCAAAGCCGTATTCCCTGACCAGCTGCTCCGCCTCCGCGATATCCGTCACATAGAGACGCTTCAACGTACCGTCGTTCAACACTACCCTCAGATAGCCGGTGGGCATCTCACTGTTGGGGTTTACCTCCACATCAGCGACTCTCTTATTGTCCATATCTGCAATAAATTCCGCCCTCGAATAATCCTGTTCGCTGCTTTTTAATGTGCTGAGCACTGCCACCACCATAAGCAGGATCAAAATAAAAATAAAATAAGAATGAAATCCTCTTCCGTTCTGCTTCACTGACAAGCCTCCTAATTTTAATCGAACTCCACAACCCCTATATAAGGCAGGTTCCTGTATCTCTGGTTATAATCAAGGCCATAGCCTACCACAAACTGGTCGGGGATCTCAAATCCCGTGTAATCCACAAACACTTCCTTCACACGCCTGTCTGGTTTGTCCAGAAGCGTGCACAGCCGCAGGGAAGCCGGTCCCCTGTCCTGAAGCATCTCCAGCAGATAGCTTAACGTCCTTCCGCTGTCCACAATATCCTCCACCACGATCACATGTTTATCCTTTAAGGACTCATCCAGGTCCTTCACGATCTTCACCACACCGCTGGACTTGGTATCACTGCCGTAACTGGACACGGACATAAAATCCAGGGACACAGGTACGGTGATCCTCTTGGCCAGCTCACACATAAAGAAGCTGCCACCCTTCAGGACACAGATCAAATGCACCTGCTTTCCGGCATAATCCCTGCTGATCTGTTCCCCGATGGCCTGAATGCGGGCATCCACCATTTCCTCCGATAAAAGTACTCTCACATGTTCACTCATTTTTGTCCTCCGTTTCGCTGCCGGTGCAGCCCTTCTTTAATTGTACCTGTAAAATACGCTTTGTATTCCCGTCCATCTTATAATATTCGCTGATCCTGCCTCCGGTCACCCACAACACATGGCTGCCCTCCGTCACCAGGGGGATATTCTCCCTGCGCTCCCTGGGGATCTTTTCCTCGATCATATGCTTTTTAAGGGATTTGTGGGCGATTTTCCCCTGTCCGTCAGCAATGCTGATGTAATCGCCCGTTTTCCGGTATCGGACGCATACCGATTCCTTTATTTTATCATAATCAAACCATTTCGTATACCGGTTTCTGGGAACTTCTTCATATTGTTCTCCGGAAATCAGTGTAAATTCCAGCATTTCCCCCTCCCCAAGGGTTACACGGCATCCTTCTTCTCCCGCCAGCCGTTCCCTGGGGATAGAGTATTCCAGTGGAGACTGTCCACATCTGCTGCTTTTCCTCAAGATAACCCTGGTATAACTGCGAACCGCCTCCATTCCCATGGGCAGATCTACACGGCGGCTGCCCGTTCCCTCGAAAAGCGACAGCACCGCCTCGATGTGGACAGCCAGGATATCCTTCCCGGTGGGGGAAAGTTTCTCTGCCAGCAGATGCAGCAGCCTTTTCTGTATGACAGAAGGGAGCGCCTGAAACCGCTCCACGGAAATCTCAAACCGTCCCTCCGTCTCCGCCACACAGTCCTCCCCGGCCTTCCGGGCCTGCTGTTCCATATATTCCTCCGTCTCCGCCAGGAGTTCCGCAGTCCGCGCCATATGCGCCACACAGCCCTGCACCAGTTCCTGCTCCACATAGGGCAGAATATGATGTCTGATGCGGTTTCTCGCATAGGCATCCGTCCGGTTGGTACTGTCGGTCCGCCAGGCGATCCGCCTTTCTGTCAGATATGCTTCGATCTCCTCCCGCTCCAGGCACAGGAGGGGGCGTATGATCTCCTGTCGCACCGGACGGATCCCGCACAGTCCTTTTAAGCCGCTGCCACGAAACAGGTGAAAAAGCATTGTCTCCGCCCTGTCATTACAGTTATGAGCCACAGCGATCCTGTCCGCCCCGGTCTCTTCCGCCGTCCGGCAGAATGCTTCATAGCGGATCCGCCTGCCTGCGTCCTCCACGGAACACTTCTCCCTTTCCGCATAGCCTTTCACATCCGCCCTTACGAGATAAAAAGGAAGGTTCCGCTCCCCGCACAGCTTCTCCACATATGCGGCGTCCTGCGCCGCGTCGGGGCGGATCCCGTGATCTACATGAACCACCGACAGCTCCAGGGGAACCTTCCCGGCATATTCCAGCAATAGAAATAAGAGGCAAACCGAGTCTGCCCCTCCGGACACCCCCAGTACCACATGGTCATGAGGGCGGATCATCTGATGCCGTTCCAGGTAGGAAAACACCTTTTCCTCTGTTTTCTGCTGTATGTTCATATCACAAATTTAAACCATGACCGCCAAAAAATCAAGAGTGGATCCTATTATTTTCCCAGATGCCTATTACGCCTACGGTCATATCATCCAGTATATGCCCGCCTCCGATACAGATCGCCATGCGCAGGATCTTATCCGCGATCTCTCCCGGATTCTGCTCCCGGATCCCGGAAATCGCCTCTTCCAGCGTGTTTTCATAATCATGTCCCTTGAGCGCGTCGATCACGCCGTCGGAGACCATGATGAGATAGTCCCCGTCCTGAAGCTGTCTTTCTATGGAGGGAATGTCCATCTGCTGAAAAATACCGAGGGGCAGCGTTCCGGCTTTCAGCTGCTCCACTTTTTCTTCCCTCTTCAAAAAGGTAACCGCGCCTCCGGCCTTATACAGCCGGCAGATTCCCCCGTAAAGATCAATGTCACAGAGATCCAGGGTGGGATGGTTACGGTCCTCACCGGTGACGAACAACGCCGTATTGACCAGGTTCACAGCCCCATCGACACTGTAACCCGTCTCCAGCATCTTCTCCATCAGGTCCAGCACCCGCTCACTGTCCTTTCCGGCCTTCTCCCCGGATCCCGTACCGTCGGACAGCATGACCGTGACTCTTCCCTTCTCCGTCTCCATCACGGCAAAGTTGTCCCCTGACACGCTCTCATTCTCCTTTGTGGCCCGGGAGAAGCCTGTGAGCACCTGAAATTCCGCCTCCTCCTCCAGGATAAAGCAATGCGGCTCTCTTTCCACCCTGCACGGGCTGGTGACAGAAAGCTGAAGTCTCCTGTCCAGAAGCACAGAGACCATGTCCGCTGTCTCCTCCGCGGAGACCCCTCCTCTTATTTCCGTGCTCAGGGTCAACGCCACATCCCGCCTGCCCGAGGTACGCGGAAGATAGCTGAGATTCTCCGCGCGGATTCCCTCCTCCTTTAAGGCCGTCGTGACCATGCGCTTCTTCCTCTCCTCCATGGGGCAGAAACACACCACCTCACTTGCCACCTCCGTCATGATCTTCGCCATCTCCGTCAGGTGCTCCCTGATAATCTGGCGGTTCTCCCACAGCCGCTTTTCCGCCAGCAGTCTCTGTCTGTCACTCCATGCGGGCTGAAATTCCCCGTCATAGCTTTTGGAAAGCTCATTAAAGGTATCCGCGTAATTTAACAGCTTCCTTCTGCACAGATCGGATACCTGCGCGGTCCGAAGTTCCTCCTCCCGAAGCCGCCTGTCTGTCGTCCTTCTTCCCCTGTAGTGTCCTATCAGCTCCTGTCCTGCAATCATATCGCAATACTCCTCCATTTCCAAAAACTCCGCCCGCTGCCCCGGAAAAATTGAGTTCCTCGTTCAGCGAAGCAGTATTCATTATAGAAAGGGGACAAATTATTTTTTGTCAAAACAAGGACGGCTTTTCCTTAAAGTTTTGCGACAAAAAAAGCAGGATGATCAATCATCCTGCTTAAATAAAATCTCACCTTCATAAACCAACCCCAGCTTCTCCCTGGCTATATTTTCGATATATCCCTTGGCCTGGACCTCCTTGGCAAACTCCTCGATCTCCAGTGTCCTTTCCTTTTCTTCCTCTATCTCCGCCTCTACCTGCGCCAGTTCCGCCTGCTTCGCGTCTATCTTCTGCTGTAACCCCACGCTTCGGACGGCCACCACAGTCATGACCATCATCACTACCAGCGTCACAAGAAACATGCTGAAGCGGTTCTGGTGCCTCTTCCGATATGCTACCCTTCTCCTCGCCATGGCTGTCCTCCTTTCCCGTCTGCGCACTTCTCCTTATTTATGTAACTGTCCCGCCCACACCATTCACAGGGAGATGGACAAATCCCCTATTTACATTTTAACACCTTCAGGAAGAACGTCAACTTCTTTTTCAATCTCTGCATTCCTCCGCGCAGCAATCTGCCACAGCGGTTTCCCGCGGCCCCGGCCATGGCACAAGTCTTTGCTCCTGCTGCCCGGAATGGCCTGAAGAGAAATCCTCCTGCCTTTCCCAGCATACCCAGCACCTTTTCCAGGCCCAGGGAAACATATTTTACAAACCAGGGACTGACCAGCTTTTTATACAGGAACATGCCCGTCAGCGCCCCGATCACGGCAAACCATCTCAGATTCCCGTCACTCTCATGATACATCATAAGAAAGACCTTCTCGGCACAATAGATCCAGAAGCCAAGGTCCTCCAGCGACACCATCAGTCCATTGTGGGGGATCGCCCTGCGCAGGATCCGCAGGATGTCATATACAAAGGTAATAAAAATGCCCATCAACAGGGCATGCAGCAAAAATTCATTCTCAGACGCCATAGCCTACCTCTAACGAAACAGCTTGGCAAGCAGGGACTCTCCCTTATGCCCGGGTCCGGCCGCGTCAGAATAGGTAAAGCTGTCGATCCTCCCGTCAATATCCACCTCACCCTTTTCCAGCGTCAGGCGGCTGACATGCAGGTCATCGCCCTTTATCATCAGCATCCCCTGTTCCGTTTCCAGAAGGATCTCATGTATATCAAAGGAGAGCACATCATTGACACCGCCTATGATACAGCTCCTTCGATTCGTCATTGTCACTTTGTGCATGCGCGCACTGCTGTTTAAATCCTCCATAAGCCCCTCCTGCCCTTTACCATTTTCACATTACCAGTAAAGTATATGAGGGCGGACAGGAAAAAAGCACCTGAATTGTCACTATATATATCTGAAAAGTTCTTTGGCCTCCTCCTTTTTCACTGTCTCCTGCACATCCAGAACCTCCACCTTCACCTCTCTGTTCCCAAAGGAGATGGCAATAATATCTCCTGCTTTCACATTGGCGGAAGCCTTGGCCGGCTTGTCGTTGATCAGCACCCGGCCACTGTCACATGCCTCGTTTGCCACGGTGCGGCGCTTGATCAGCCTTGATACCTTTAAATATTTATCCAATCTCATATGGACAACCATCCCTTTCCCATTTTGTCAACAATCCCACTCCAAATCAAAATATACCCAACTGTGGATTGCAACCGCACAGTTGGAAATATACTGGGACGAAATTTCCTGTAAGATAAAAAAGAAACGGAGAACCCTCAAAGGTTCTCCGCAGTGAATCCCTGTCCTTATGCGTTCAGCATATCCTTCAAAGCCTTGCCTGCCTTGAACTTGGGTGCCTTGGAAGCTGCAATCTTCATTGTCTTGCCGGTCTGGGGATTTCTGCCCTCTCTTGCCGCTCTCTCGGATACCTCAAAGGTACCGAAACCAACCAGCTGAATCTTGCCGCCCTTCTTCAACTCATCTGCAACCACATCTGTGAATGCCTTTAAGGTCTTCTCTGCGTCCTTCTTGGATACTCCAGCCTGCTCGGCCATAGCAGCTACTAATTCTGTTTTGTTCATATTGAACTCCTCCTGTAATGAGCTTTCTTTTCGTACTTACAATATGCTTCCGCGGAAGCACTAAATATATATATATCTGTTTTTCCAGTGTTTGTCAAGGTATTTCCTTATATTTTCGGGCTTTTTTCATATTTCTCTATGATTTCCTCTATGATTTCTTCTCCTTCATGTTAAAATAAAGAAAAAGGGGATTCCTTATGTTGAAACGGTATGAGCTGACGGATGATGAATGGAACCGCATCACCGACCTACTCCCTCCTGAAAATACCAATAAGCAGGGACGGCCACGAAAAAGCAACCGTGTGATCCTTAATGGCATTATCTGGATCGCCCACAGCGGGGCTCCCTGGCGTAACCTCCCGGAACGGTATGAACCATGTGAGACCGTTTACAGCCGTTTCCGGAAATGGATCGAGGACGGTGTCCCGGACAATGTCTTCCGGATCCTGAGCCTTGATGCAGAACTGGATGAAATGTCACCGGATGGTTCCATCGTCCAGGCGCATCAGCACAGTGCTGGTGCAAAAAGGTGGGTCTCCAAACGAGATCGGCCACAGCCGCGGAAGAGTAAGCACCAAGATCCATGCCGTTGTAGATTCTTATGGCTATCCCGTTTACCTGATGATAAGTGAAGGCCAGCAATGACAGCACCTATGCGATCCCTGTTCTGGAACAGGCAAAGGATATGGAAGGAAGCCAGGTACTGGCCGACAGGGGATATGACAGCCAGGAACTGATCGACTACATATATGACCGTGGCGGGGAACCAGCGATCCCTTCCAGGAAAGGGGCAAAGTATGAGCGGAAGTGTGACTGGTGGTTATATAAGGAACGCCACCTGGCGGAAAACCTGTTCCTTAAATTGAAGGGGTTCCGCCGCATTGCCACCCGGTATGATAAGCAACATTATTATAATGAAGCCCGACCTGCAGTGCAATATTCTGATTGAGTTCCCCCTGTGACGCAAGTAGGACAATGCTTGCAACAAAGTGTCTTCCAATTCTTTTGCAAATTCTTTCAGCTCACTAAGCACAATGGAATTCTGTTCTTTTTGTATCGTCGCAACAATATTTCTCATCTTTGTGCTCCCATTGCCTGATAATTCTTTCTGCAATATTTCATCATCTATATTAAAATTTGATTGTATTGCATATTCCATAACACCTTTTCTAATTTTCAACTGTCTTTTCTGTGTAATTTCACCATTTATAATACCCATAGGAGCTTCATAAAAAGCTTTTCCTGTATCAAAATCATAATACATACTTGAAATAGGAGCTCTCCAATCATATATTAGGTTACTAATACTCCCTTTTTCTTGCAATCCTCCAAGACCGATATATAATATCTCCGCTTCATCTTCACCATCATATACAAAATCTATCCTACCAAAATAAGGATTTTCTCTCTGTTTCATTAATAATCTTCTTTTGTTGTCCCTCATCTCATAAGAATCATGTTCTTCTGAAATACTTAATCTATTAGAAGCAATTTCTTCTGGATCAAGACTTTTATGAAACTGGGTGGTACACTGAAAAAGGCCGTCTTTAATGACCATGGTTACAGGCTCCTTTCAGACGATTCGCCAGTCACGGTTGGAAAAATGAAATTGTTTGACCGGCATGACCCCGATAACCTTGCCCTCTATAATGATTCCGCATATAAGGCCATCGTGGCTGACAAGGTGCTGGACCTGGGGCTTTACGAGGATGTTGTCCTGAAAAATGGGCGGACGGTGCAGAGAAAGGCAAAAGGGGTCCTGAAGCAGCGCATCATCATCACCTTTTCCAGGAAAATGATGGAATACCAGA
>CANDMD010000049.1 GCA_947385725.1 uncultured Lachnospiraceae bacterium
ATCCTGAACTGTGACTGGAGTTCAGACGTGTGCTCTTCCGATCTTCATGTTCTGCGCCAGGAAATCCTCTATGGTGGGCACGCCCTCGTCCAGCATCCGGAACAGTTCCACGCCGGTTCCCTCCAGTTCGCGCTCCGCCTGGATAAAATATCTGCCATCCGTCCAAAGCCCCGCTCCCTCCTGCCATACCAGCAGCGTTCCGTTGGAACCGGAAAAATTGCAGAAATACTCCCTCACCTTAAAGTAATCATTCACATATTCGGAATTATGAAAATCCGCGGTAGGCATCATGTAATAGTCTATTCCGCTCTCCTTCATAACCTTTCTCAACGCCTTCAGACGATTTCGAATCACTTCATTTTCCATTCTTACACCCCTTTCGTGCTCCGGCTCGCATACTGTACCTCCTAATAGCCTTCCGTCTCTTTCCCCTGGAGCAGTCCCACCGCCCGGGAGGTTCCGATGCGGTCACAGCCCAGGCTGACAAACATTTCCAGATCTGCCAAGGTGGAAACGCCTCCCGCTGCCTTGATCTTCACACCGGATCCGATATGCCTTTGGAATAACTCCACATCCTCCCTTGTGGCGCCGCCCGTGCCGAACCCGGTGGATGTCTTGATATAGTCCGCTCCCGCCCGGGTAACGATCCCGCACATGGCAATCTTCTCCTCCTCCGTGAGATAGCAGGTCTCGATAATGACCTTCAGGATATGTTCCCCACAGACTTTTTTCAGGATCCGGATCTCCTCCTCCACCTTTTCCCAATATCCGTTCTTTACATCGCTGATATTGACCACCATATCGATCTCGTCGCAGCCGTCCCGCAGCGCGCACTCCAC
This sequence comes from uncultured Lachnospiraceae bacterium, assembly GCA_947385725.1. Classification (GTDB taxonomy): domain Bacteria; phylum Bacillota; class Clostridia; order Lachnospirales; family Lachnospiraceae; genus Acetatifactor. The sequence continues at coordinate 840 of CANDMD010000049.1, forward strand.
CTCCGCGGCCTTCGCCTCCGTTACGCTGTAGCCCAGCGGGAAGCCCACCACGGTACAGATCGTAAGCTGCTCCCCGTATGTATCCCTGATCGCCCTGACATAGGCGGGCGGAACGCATACGCTGGCGGTATGATACCGGATCGCTTCCTCACACAATTTCTGAATGTCTCCCCATGTGGCATAAGCCTTAAGCTGTGTATGATCCACTTTTTCCAGTATTTCTTCCGTTCTCATGATCTCTCCCATTCTCGTGACCTCTTCCGTTCCATGGCCAGTTTCCTGCCCGGAAACCTGTTTCCTTACAGTCCCAAAAATTCCCTCACAGTCTCTTTCATCTGATCCACATCACACTGCTTCTCATGTACCACGGGGGCAGTGCGGATCTCCTCAATGGCCCGGGGAACATCCACACTGGCAAGCCTGGAAAGCTCATCCACCAGTTCAAAATCACTCATGGCATCATATTTCGGATCAATGGCGTTCATCACGCTCCTGGTAAACTTAAACGGACTGGCAGTGGACGCGATCACGGTCTTCGTCCTGTCCCCTGTTTCCTGCACATACTTCCGGTATACGGCGGAGGCCACTGCGGTATGGGTGTCAATGACATAGCCGCAGTCTTTGTAAAGCCTGCCGATCTCCTCCGCGGTCTCTTTCTCGTCCGCGAAGCTGCCGTAGAAGTCAGCCAGCGCCGCTTTCATATCAGGGGTGATCTCATATTTTCCCGCCCCGGTCAGCGCCGTCATCAGTTCCCGGTTCCTATCTGCATCCTCCCCCGCGATACGGTAAATCAGACGCTCCAGATTGCTGGAGATCAGGATATCCATGGAGGGTGAACTGGTCAGCACAAACTGCCGGTTCCTGTCATAGACGCCGGTCCGGAAGAAATCATACAGCACCTTGTTCTCATTGGATGCACAGATCAGCTTTCCAATGGGAAGCCCCATATTCTTCGCGTAAAATGCCGCAAGGATATTTCCGAAATTACCTGTGGGAACCACCACATTGATGGTCTCGCCCTCCGAGATCTTCCCTTCCTTTAAGAGGGTGGCGTATGCGTATACATAATAACAGATCTGGGGAACCAGACGGCCGATATTGATGGAGTTGGCGGATGAAAACTGGAATCCCTTCCGGCCCATCTCCTCCGCCAGTTCCTTGTCGGAGAAAATTTTCTTCACACCGGTCTGGGCATCGTCAAAGTTGCCGTGGATGCCCACCACCAGCGTGTTTTCCCCCTGCTGGGTCACCATCTGCTTCTCCTGGATGGGGCTTACGCCGTCCTTCGGATAAAATACGATGATGCGGGTTCCCTCCACATTGGCAAAGCCAGCCAGCGCCGCCTTGCCGGTATCGCCGGAAGTCGCCGTCAGGATCACGATTTCATTTTCAACGTGATTTTTGCGGGCGGAAGTAATCATCAAATGGGGCAGGATGGACAAAGCCATATCCTTGAAGGCTATGGTGGCTCCATGGAACAGTTCAAGGTAATATGCGCCCTCCGCCTCTGCCAGAGGCGCGATCACCTCCGTGTCAAACTTGGTATCATAAGCCTTTTCAATACAATTCTTCAATTCCTGCTCCGTAAAATCCGTGAGGTAAAGCTTCATCACCTCGTAGGCAACCTCCTGATAAGTCATGCCTGCAAGTTCCTTTAAGCTCTGATCCAGCACAGGAATACGATCCGGCACAAACAGCCCGCCGTCCTCCGACAGACCCTTAAGGATCGCCTGGGAGGCTCTCACCGGGCTCCCGCTGCTCCTTGTACTTTTGTATAATACTTCCATTCTGATTCCTCCCTGCGTGCATTGGCACACCATACATTTCTACTTTACGTGGCGTTTCCTTGCCCTTTACTTCTTTTTGCATGTATGAGTATACCATTAAATATGCCCTGGCGCAAGGCAGGCTATTTAAAAAATTCGTGCCCTCCATGTTCAAACAGAAACTCCAGGTTTTCGTCAAACCACCTCATCTTTGTGCTGTCCGCGTGCTTCCTGGAGGCAAAATACAAGGCTCCCTGGGAGATATCCTCCCCGCCCAACGCCCGGTCCACCGCTTCACAGGTTTCCTCGCTGACATCCACCCGGTAGATCCTTCCGCTGGCTACGGGGGAGAACTGGGCTACCCCGTTCTCCTGCTGGAACACCACCTCCGTCACAGTGGAGGGGAATTTGTCATCATTCACCCTGTTCAGGATCACGTTTGCCACAAGCAGCCTGCCGTCCTCATCCTCGCTTCCGGCTTCTGATTCCACGATCCGCCGTAGGACATCCAGCTCGGAGGCATCCAGAACATTGGCTGTCTCCTGTTCCAGTACCTGGAAATCAACCACCCGCTGTCCGGACACGGCGCGGCCGGCGATCCCCAAAGCCCTGCTCTCCTCTCTGCCTTCCCCGCAGGCCTGCGCCTTCGCCTCCATCTCCTGCAGCGTAATTGGTATCTGAGCCGTCGGCCGGGTCATCAGTTTCGTCCGACCCAAACCGCATACACATGCGAAACCCGCCAGAAATATCATATTGCAAAGTATCAATAGACCAACTGCCTTTTTATACATATCACTCAATCCTTTCTCAAAGCCTGACGGACAAGACCGTGCCTGTCCGATATATCCAATATATGAGAAAAGATTAAAAAATATGTAACACTTTAGTCATAATTTCTTAATATACAGCTTATATACAGTTACCGCGAAAAATGTTATACTGGAAGAAAGACGAAAGGAACGAGCATGGCGCATCCCGACTTCCCTGAAAAAAAGCATTATGAGGGCGTGTTTCCCGCTGTCCGAAAAGACGGCCGGGTCTATTTCCGTTCCTCCCTGACCTACAGGCACAAACACATCAGCCTCGGCAGCTTCCACGATCCGGAAACGGCTCACGGCGCATATCTGGAGGGACTGCGCCTGCTGAACACCCCCCGGACAACGTTGGACAGCTATACGGAAAAATCCCCGCTGCCCTTCGGGAAATGGGTCTCCCTCATCAATTTCCGGGACAATGACATCTACTTCGGCAATCCCATCTATATGGGACAGAAATTATTTTATTACTATCTGTCGCCTTCCCATGTGCTGAAATTCGATCTGGATGACCTGTTCTATTATTCCTCCCACAAGATCATGTGCAGGGGCAGGCATTACTTTGTTGCCGACTATGGGATCCAGGTCAGCATCCTGTCGCGTTACGGCATCAAACCCTACGCGAGGGAAGGCAGGGATTTCCGTTTCATCAACAATGACTCTACCGACTTCCGCCGTGAAAATCTGGAGATCCTGAACATTTACCGGGGCGTCAGCCGCGACCGTCAGAAAAACGGACAGTATCTCTATACTGTCCGCATCCATATCAGGGGAAATTATATTGTTGGCCGCTATACATCCGAGTGGGAAGCGGCGATTGCCTACAACAAGGCAATTGATATTCTGAAAAGGAACGGTGTCACCAGAAATTACACCCCGAATTATATCGAAGGGCTGTCCCCCAGCAGATATGCCGATATCTATACAAAGACAGCCGTCTCACCCAAAATAGTGAACTACCGCCCGTCTACTTCTCCGAGTAATCAATAAAGCTGATATTCAGATCCACATATCCGGCGATCCCGTCTATGCTGCCGGACTTGCTGTACTGCCACATGGTAAACTTATACGGATAATCCGGAATATCCGCCTCCTGCGCCAGCCAGACGTCATAGGCCGTCAGCTTGGACATATCGATTTCCTTGATCAGCCACTGCTTGTTGCCATAAATGATGGTCTTACGCCCGGACGCCGCAATGGTGTCCAGGAAAGCCTTTGTGATGGCGGTTCTCTCCGCCCTGGAAAGGTTGTCCGTTCTCGCCGTGTCATTTTCAATCAGTTCCATGTCGAAGGCCACGGGATAACTGATCTGGTACTCGCCCAGGTTCTCGATCACCAGGTTGGCTTCCTCCCTCGCCTCATCCTCCGTGACTGCCTGGGAATAGAAGTACACCCCTACGTCAAGTCCCGCGTCCGTGGCTCGTTTGATGTTATCACTGAAATACTCATCCACGATCAGCTGTCCTGTCCCGTATCCCCTGGCGCCTACGCGTATCATGACAAAATCGATCCCCGCCTTTTTCACCTTAACAAAATCAATATAGTCCTGGAACTTCGAAACATCCACCCCCACATAGGACGTCTGCTTGCCGTCCTCAAAGTATTTCATCAGATCGGACTGGCAGACCAGCTTGGTGAAATCGTACTCATGCTTAGGCAGATAGGGACTGATCAGCACCCATTCTTCCTTGCCGTCCGCGTACTTGATCAGGGTGTGCTTTCCGTCCGTTGAAGGGTCAGTCTCCACCGGCTCGGGCGACGTCTCCGGCTCCGGGGTGGGGGACGGCGACTCCGAGGGAGGATACATATCCCAAAAATCCAGATCATCCGGCGTCAGCTTACTGCCGGAAAGAATCTCCTCCGTGTCAGGATATACAATGACAGGGGAAGTAGGTCGGGGCGTCTCCTGGGCGCTCTGGACCGTATTATGGTTTCCGTTTCCCTTATGGTCATTATTCATCATCAGGACCACCACCAGGATCACCGCCACAAACAATGTCACAGCCACAATGGCCGACACTACCGTGGGCGTCAGTCCTGACCGGTCGTCATAATCGTCAGGTAATCTCATTTACGTTCTCCTATTTCCATTCCCGTTCCGTCTCTGCATCTCAGTTTCCGGAACCGTTCTTAGGAACGGTCTCAAAATGACATGCCATATTACTTGTCAGTAAATTATTCCGCGACAGTTCCTTACAAACGTATGATCGCCTTCTTGGGGCATTTCTCCATACAGGTGCCGCAGCCAGTACATTTCTCCTGGTCTATGACAGCGTGAAGATCCGTCACTGTCACCGCCTGGCTGGGACAATTCTTCACACAGATCCCGCAGCCGATACAGCCTGTGGTGCAGGCCTTCATGGTGACCGGTCCCTTGTCCCTGGAACTGCATGCCACGGCAAGCTTTGCCTTATACGGTACCAGGGAGATCAGATGTTTGGGACAGACTGCAACGCACTTTCCGCAGGCCTTGCAGGCTTCCCTGTCCACCACAGCCACCCCGTTCACCACATGGATGGCGTCAAAGGGACATGCCTTCACGCAGGTGCCATAGCCCAGGCAGCCGCTGTTGCAGGACTTTGCGCCGCCTCCCGGAACAAAGGCAGCCATCCGGCAGTCCTCCGCGCCATGATAGTCATAGTCCCTGCCCGCTTTCTCACAGTCCCCCTGGCATGCCACAAATGCCACCTGACGCTCTGTGCCAGCTGCTTCCACACCCATGATCGCGGCAATCTGCTTTCCCACGGGCTCTCCCCCCACAGGGCAGCCGGTCACAGGAGCCTCTCCCTTTACAATGGCCGCAGCCAGGCCGGAACAGCCCGCATAGCCGCAGCCGCCACAGTTATTGCCGGGAAGGGCAGCCAGTACGGCCTCCTCCCTCTCATCCACCTGCACTTTAAATTTCAGTCCCGCGGCTCCAAGGAACAGACCCACGAAGATGCCTACAGCCGCCACTACCACAGCAGCAGTCAAAATTCCCATAAAACTCATGTGCCAGCCTCCTACTTCAATCCATTACAATTCCGTTACAGCAATCCGGAAAAACCCACAAAGGCAATTGCCATCAGCCCTGCCGTCAACAGCACGATGGGCATTCCCTGAAAGGCTTTCGGGACATCATTATACGCAATCTTTTCCCTGATACCTGCCAGGATCACTATTGCAACCGTGAATCCCACAGCCGTAGCGAAGCCGTTCACCGTACCCGTAAGAATACCGTATTCCGCCTGCTCATTGTTGATGGCCACGCCAAGCACCGCGCAGTTGGTGGTGATCAGAGGCAGGTACACGCCCAACGCTTCATAGAGGGCCGGCATCACCTTGCGCAGGAACATTTCCACAAACTGTACCAATGCCGCGATCACCAGGATGAACACGATGGTATCCAGATACTGCACTTTGAATTTAATTAAGACAAACTGATTGATGACTCCTGCCACAAAGCTTGCCAACGTAATCACGAAGATTACCGCCCCGCCCATGCCCGCGGCGGTCTTCACCTTCCTGGATACCCCCAGAAAAGGACAGAGACCCAAAAACTGGCTCAACACCACGTTGCTGACCAAGGAGGAACCGATCAGGATCACTAACAACTCTTTTACGTTATCCATTTATTTCTCCTCCTTATCCAGGTCTATGTATTCAAATTCTGCCTGCTTCTGCGCCGGCTTTGGTCTTTTCCCCTGCGCTGTGCTGCCTGGCTGCCTTACAGGCTTTTTCTCCGCCGCGCCCGCGTCATAGAACCGTCTGGTACAGCCCCGGTCGGAACAGTTCATACAGTCCTCGCTGCAGCCGGAACCAATCTTCTCATAGGGCTTTCCCGCTTTTTTGCGCCTGTTTTTAATAGCGTTCTGGACGGCGACCAGCATTGCCAGCACGAAAAACGCCCCGGGCGCCTGCCCGAAGATGCGGATAGGTTCAAACCCCTCCGGCATAAGAGCCGCGCCAAACAGCTTCCCCGCCCCCAGAAGTTCACGGAATGCGCCGATGCAGGTCAGCGCAAAGGAAAAGCCCAGTCCCATCCCAATCCCGTCGAACAGGGAGGGGATCGGCGGATTGGAGTAGGCATAGCTCTCCGCCCGCCCCAATATGATACAGTTTACCACGATCAGAGGGATATAGACCCCCAGGGACTTGTTCAGGGCCGGAAGATAAGCCTCCAGCAATAACTGCACGACGGTGACAAAGGAAGCTATGACAACGATAAACGCCGGAATGCGCACCCTGTCAGGAATCACCCTGCGGAGCAGGGAGATGAACAGATTGCTCAGCGCCAGTACCACCATGGTGGTCAGCCCCATCCCCAGGCCGTTCATGGCCGAGGTGGTCACCGCCAGCGTGGGACACATGCCCAGCATCAGGACAAAGGTTGGATTCTCCTTCACCAGCCCGTTATAGAGTCTTTCACCTGCTTTATTCATGGACCGCACCTCCCCCCAACAGTTCAAGGGCTGTTTTCAGTCCCCCGTTCACAGCGTTAGTGACTGCATCCGTAGTGATCGTTGCCGATGAAATGGCATCCACTTCGTTAGTCCCCGGCGCTGCCCCTGTCTTCGTGTAAACAAAACTGTCAACCTTCCGCCCCGCAAACTGTGGCGCCAGTACATTGGGAGCTTCCATACCAAGACCTGCCGTCTCGTTGATCTCCAGGATGGACACGCCATTTACGGTTCCGTCCGCGCCCACCCCCACATAGAGCACAATGTCACCGCCGTAGCCTTTGGAGGAGACAGCCTCCACCACATAGCCGTAAAAGCCTGAGGCAGCGGAGGCGCTGTAAATCCTGCCGATCTCCACATGATCCTGTGCCAGCTCCTCCCGGAGCGCAGCGGAGGGCTCCGCCGCAAGGGTCTCAAAGGTCAGTTCCACTCCCTTTTCCTTCGCCTGGGGAAATACCGCAATGCACGCCTCCTCGATGGCGCGCTCCTGCTGCAGCCTTCTGGGCTCTTTCGTCACCTCGTATACCAGCCCCAGAATCAGGCCGGACAACAGCGTAATGACAAAAAGAATGCCTGCCTCTCTCAGCATCGTCCTTACATCACTTTTCTCTTTCATGCCCGCTTACCTCCCCTCTCATAACCGAAGGCAGTCGGTTTCGTCACTCTCTCAATCAGAGGCACCAGCAGATTTCCCAGGATGATAGCGTAGGAAACGCCCTCGGCTCCGGGGCCGAAGATCCGGAATATCCCTGTCATAAGCCCCAGGAAAATGCCGAACACATACTGTCCCCTGACGGTGATGGGCCGGGTCACATAATCCGTGGCCATGAAAAAGGCTCCCAGCATAAGCCCGCCGCCTGCAAGCTGCGCGGACAGATACGCGGGGTCAAAGCCGCGCCCGCCGAAAATGCCCGCAAACAGCAGAAACGTCACTATGTAGCTCCCGGGGATCCTCAGATCAATGACTCCCATCGCCAGCAGGAAACACGCCCCTGCCACCAGCGCGATCACGGAAGTCTCGCCGATGGTCCCCCCCGTGTGCCCCGTGATCATATTCAGCACATTTACCTGCTCTCCCGCCTTCAACGCGGCCAAGGGCGTTGCACCGGTATAGGCATCACAGGTAAAAGCCGTCATGGCCGTGGGAAAGGATATCAGCAGGAAGCACCTTGCGGCCAGCGCCGGATTCATGAAATTCTGTCCCAGGCCTCCGAACAGCATCTTCACCACCAGTATGGCGAACACGCCGCCCAGCGCCGCCATCCATAACGGAATCGTCACCGGCAGGTTCAGGGCCAGCAGCAGTCCCGTCACCACGGCGGACAGATCCGATACAGTGGTCTTCTTTTTATATAATCCAAATAGAAATTCCGTCAACACCGTGCTGGCCACCGTCACAAGGATCACGGCCAGCGCCCTCATGCCGAAATTATAAATTCCAAATCCCGTAGCGGGCATCAGGGCAACCACCACCGCCAGCATGATGCCGTTGGTCGTCGCTTTGGAACGGATATGCGGATTGGAGGATACCTTCATTCGTTGACTCATTTTGTTCTCCTATTCCAGTTCCGCTTTGGAACTGTTTAATATTTATGTATTTTGCATCCCTGCCAGACTACTTTTTTCTCTTGGCAAGCTGTATTTTGCGCATGGATTTGATCTCCTGTGTCAGCGGGCGCTTCGCCGGACAGATGAAGCTGCAGCATCCGCATTCGCAGCACTCCATCCCGTTATCTGCCAGAAAGGCTTCCTCGTCAAAGCGTTCCGCGTAATCAGCAAGTCTGCTGGGGACCACCCGTCCCGGACAGACTTCCACGCATCTGCCGCAGTTGATGCAGGGGCCCGGCTCCATGGCGGATACATCGTCCTTTGCCAACGCCAGCAGAGCCGTTGAGGTCTTTGTGGTGGGCACATTCAGGTCAAACATGGCAAATCCCATCATGGGACCGCCGCAGATCACCTTCTCCGGCTTTCCCTTAAAACCGCCCGCCGCCTCGATCAGTTCCCTGTAACTGGTTCCGATGGGCACACGGAAATTCTGAGGCTCTGCCACCGCATCCCCTGTCACCGTGACAATCCTCTCTATCAGGGGTCTCCCCTCAACAATTGCCCTGTATACGGCGACTACCGTGTCCACATTGTTGACCACGCACCCCGCATCCGCGGGAAGCATGGTGGAATTAATCTTCCTGCCTGTGGCCGCGTAGATCAGCTGGCGTTCCGCGCCCTGGGGATACTTTGTCTTCAGCGCTTTGACACTGATCCGCGGCTCACCCTTAACGAGCTTTCTCAGCAGTTCAATGCAGTCAGGCTTATTGTCCTCCACCGCCAGGATACCGTGGGCGTTGTCAAACAGCCTCAGCAGGATCTTCAATCCTCCGATCAGCTTCTCCGGCTCCTCCAGCATCCTCCGGTAGTCGGAAGTCAGATAGGGCTCGCACTCCGCACAGTTGGCGATCACGTAATCTATGTTCCCGGGCTCCTTCGGGGACAGCTTTACATGGGTGGGAAAACCGGCGCCTCCCATCCCCACAATACCCGCCTCGCGGATGCAGCTGAGAATGTCCTCCCGGGTCATAGCCTCCATTGGCATCCAGGGTGCAAATGGAACGCTCTCATATTGACAGTCATTGTCAAGGACAATGCTCATGACCATATCACCGGTAACCACGCGCCTGGGCTCCAACGTCTTTACCGTGCCGGATACAGAGGCGTAGATGGGGGCGGAAACAAAGCCGCCGCTCTCCGCTATCTTCTGTCCTGCCAATACTCTGTCGCCCTTTGCCACGATTGCCTTTGCCGGTGCCCCGATATGCTGGCTCAGGGGATACACCACCTCGCCCCCAGGCAGAATGTTCCGGATTGGTTTATCCTTGGACAGATCCTTTCCGTCATAGGGATGTATCCCGCCCACAAACGTAAACTTCGACATAATCACATTTCTCCTTACTTCAGTGCCGTTTTCTATTCCAATTTCAAATTTGTTTTAATCTGTCGATTTCTAATAGTTTAAATATACTATTTTTTCCGAAAAAATACTACTGCAAAATTAAAAATTGTGCTATTATTGATGTATCTATAAATCAAATGATATGGAGGCAGTAATGAGGATTTCGAAAGAGACTTTTGAGAATTTTAAAATTTCCTATCCCTTGGAAAAGCTGGCGCCCTTGGAGCGTATCCTCTTTTTAGATATTGAGACCACCGGTTTTGCAGCACGCTCCTCCTACCTGTATCTGATCGGGTGCGCATATTACCAGAACGGAAGCTGGAACACGATACAATGGCTGGCGGAAAATTTCGAGCAGGAAGCTGCCGTTCTGAGATCATTTTTCGATTTTGCGAAATTTTTCCGTTATCTTGTTCACTTTAACGGCAACAATTTTGACCTGCCCTTTATCACACAGAAATGCGAGCAGCTCTCGCTTCCATATACTTTTGAAGGTTTTCAGGGCATCGACCTATATAAACGGGTCGCGCCTTACAAATATTTTCTGAAACTGCCGAACTGCAAGCAGAAAACCCTGGAACAGTTTCTTGGCATTGACCGCAAGGATGTATTCACCGGCGGGGAACTGATTGGAATTTACCAGGATTATGTAAAGAACCCCAGTGAATTTGCCGAAAACGCTCTGCTTCTCCACAATGCGGACGACCTAAGGGGAATGCTGGAAACGCTTCCCATGCTGACCTATTACGATCTCTTTAACGAGCCGGTAAAGGCGCGGAAGGTACAGGCCAATTCCTATAAGGATGTAAACGGGAACCGGCGCAGGGAACTGTTGATCACACTGGCCTTGGGAAATCGGCTCCCAAGACCCGTCGCCTCCGCCGTGGGCGGATGTTTTTTCCGGGGTGAGGGGTCTGAAGCCTGTATCAAGATCCCTATTTTCGAGGAGGAGTTAAAGTATTTTTACTCCAATTACCAAGATTACTATTACCTGCCGACGGAGGATGTAGCACTTCATAAATCGGTTGCCAGATTTGTTGATAAAAACCACCGCATCCCTGCTTCAGCCGCAAACTGCTATACCCGCAAGACGGCTGCCTATCTGCCCCAGTGGGATTTCCTGTTTATGCCCTTCTTTAAGAGGGATTATAAGAGCCGCGAGCTTTTCTTTGAACTTACGGAGGAGCTGAAACGTAACCGACAGGCATTCTCCGCTTATGCCTCCCACGTCCTGAATATGATGGCTTCCTCTTATTGAGGAATTGATGTCAAAAAAGGAACCTGCGAAAGGTTCCTTTTTTAATCGATTCATATGTTCCGGCAGAGCACACTAAGGCCTCTCATAGAAGAAAGAATTCTTCCTTTCATAGCCGATTTCCTTATAATTGACAATCTGTTCCGTGCTGCCGATAAACAGCACGCCGCCCGAAGCCAATGACCTGTTGAACTTGCGGAATACTTCTTCTTTTGCCTCCTCCGTAAAGTAAATCAGAACATTCCTACAGACAATCAAGTGATAATCCTTCGGATAAGCGTCCTTTAACAGATTATGTTCCTGAAACTCCACACGTTCCTTGATCTCATCCGAGATTTTGTAGGAAGGCCCCACCTTGGTAAAATACTTTTTCTTAAAATCCTCAGGCACTGACGCTATACTTTTCTCGTTGTATACGCCTACCTTAGCCTTAGCAATAATCTGCTTGTCGAGATCCGTGGCATATATCTTAATATTGCTCAATGGCACATGCCTGGACAATGCCATTACCAGTGAGTAGGGCTCGTCGCCTGTGGAACATGCCGCGCTCCATATCTTGAGATTCTTGCCAAACTTCCTGAGCAATTCCGGGAAAACATCCGACTCTATCAGCTTCCACTGTTCGGGATTACGGTAAAATTCGGATACATTGATCGTAATGTAACTGACAAACTCATCAAACAGGTCTTTGTCAGTTTTCAGGCGTGCAACATACTTGTCATACCCTTCAATCTTGTGCTTGGTAATCAAAGTATCAATACGGCGCTTCATCTGCTTTTCTTTATAGCAGTCCAGGTCTATCGTTGTAAGCGCCAGTATTTCCCTTTTAAAATATTCATAATCATATGCCATGCAGTCTACCATCCTGATTCTTATTCTGCGTCTTCCTCGCTCTGTGCTGCGATTACCGCATCAATATCCACAGAAACCACATCCGCATCGGACTCTTCCTCCGAAGGTTCGGGAGTAAGCATTGCCTTTACACTCAAGGAAATCTTCTTGTCCGTCTCATTAAAGTCCACAACCTTTGCTGTCACTTCCTGTCCTGTAGACAACACATCCGAAGGCTTCTCCACATGCTCCTTTGCGATCTGGGATACGTGCAGCAACGCGTCCACACCGGGCTCAAGTTCCACAAAGGCACCGAAATCCGTCATCCTTGCAACTTTTCCTGTCACCACATTGCCTACCGCATACTTGGATGCCGCATCCTTCCAGGGATTTGCATCATCAAATTTCAGGGAAAGCGCAATCTTGCTGCCGCTGATCTCCTTGATCAGAACCTTTAACTGGTCGCCGACCTTAAACACCTTCTTGGGATGCTCCACCCTGCCCCATGACATCTCAGAGATATGAAGCAGTCCGTCAGCGCCACCCAGATCGATAAACGCCCCGAAATCAGTTACATTCTTGACAGTTCCTTCCACAACATCGCCTTCATGGATCCGCTCAAAGAGTTCCCTCTGCATTTCCGCCTTTCTGGCCGCTACGAGCTGTCTGCGGTCACCGATATATCTCCTTCTCTTAGGATTATATTCGCTGATCACAAATTCTATTTCCTGACCTGCGTACTTATTCAGGTCTTTCTCATAGGTGTCGGACACAAGGCTCGCAGGAATGAAGATCCTGACTTCATCCACAACAACACTTAAGCCGCCGCCCAATACCTGGGCTACGGTCGCCTTCAGCACTTCCTGATTATTATATGCCTCCTCGATCCTCTTGTTTCCTCTGTCAGCAGCAAGACGCTTATAGGTCAGAACAACCTGTCCCTCACCGTCATTTACCTTTAAGACTTTTACCTCCATGGTGTCGCCAGGCTTGACTACCGTTGTAAGGTCTACGCTGGAATCATTGGTATACTCGTTCTTGGTAAGAATACCGTCTGATTTATATCCGATGTTTAAGATGATCTCATCTGACTTGACATCGATGACTGTACCTTCGACTACCTCTCCTGAATGTATTGTCTTAATTGAATCTTCCAACATTTGTTCAAAAGTTAATTCTGACATAATTTTGAACCTCCTCGATTAATTTATTTGGGGTGGAAGCCCCCGCGGTAATACCCACCAGTCGAACAGCTTTAGGTAGTTCTAAATGCAAGTCATCCAGTGTCTGTATAAAGTAGGTGTCAACACATTCCTCACTGCATATTTCATACAGTTTTCTGGTATTGGAACTGTGCTTACCTCCTATCACGATCATAACGTCAGCCTCTTTTGCAAGTTCCCTGGCCGAGTCCTGTCGTTCCTCTGTCGCATTACATATGGTATTAGCAACATTAACATTGTAACCTTTTTTCTGGAAAATTTCAACTATAGAATGAAATTTATTGTAGTTAAATGTCGTTTGGGACACAACACATATTTTTTCCCCGTCGGGAGGAACATATTTTTCCGCCTCCTCCACTGTCTCCAGCACTGTCACCGAGCCTTTGCACCAGCCCACAATTCCCTCCACCTCAGGATGTATTGGATTTCCTATGATCACAATATGTTCCCCCTGACCGGATGCCTTTTCCACAATCCTGTGTATTTTTTTGACAAAAGGACATGTGGCGTCGATGCACTCCAGGTTCTTCTGTTCCAGTATGCGGTATATCTTTTCCGGGACGCCGTGGGCGCGGATAATGACACTGCCATGCTCCAGTTTCCCGAGGGCTTCCTCTCCCTCCAGGACGGCAGCGCCTTTTTGCTCCAGTTCACTCACCACTTCCTCATTGTGTACAATGGGGCCATAGGTATATATAGTCTTCCCTGTTTCCGTATGTTCATACACCGTATCCACCGCGCGCTTCACGCCAAAGCAGAAACCGGCACATTTCGCAAGCTTTACTTCCATACCATTCTTTTCCGTTCCGTCCCATACATTTCCATTCTCTCTGTCAGGAGCATCTTTCCGGTCAGCTGTATCTCCGGCATGGGACTATTCTTCGTTTCCAATGACTGCTTCTGTAACCCCATATCCGTGAATGGCACGCATCAATTGCTGCACGGCCAACCAATTGGCTATTTCTTACAGATCTGTAAGATCCTGTCGATCACTTCCTCCACAGTCATATCGGAGGTGTCCACCAGCACAGCGTCCTCCGCCTGTCTCAGGGGGGACGTCTCCCTGTGCATATCCCGATAATCCCGCTCCTCGATGTCCGCCTGGATTTTCTTCAGATCACAACTTTCCCCTTTTGCGGTCAGTTCATCATACCTTCTTTTTGCCCGCACCGCGCTGCTGGCCGTGAGGTAAATCTTCCGATCCGCATGCGGCAGCACGCAGGTGCCGATATCCCTGCCGTCCATGACGCAGTCGCTCTCTGCCGCCAGACGCTTCTGCAGTTCCAGCAGATTCTCCCGCACCCTGGGGATCACGCTGACAAAAGAAGCCGCATGCCCCACTTCCTCAGTGCGCAGAAATCCATTGACATTCTCCCCGTTTAAAAGAACCACCTGCACGCCGCCCTCGTAGCGGATCGTGATATCCGCCTCCTGACATTTGCGGATGACCGCCTCAGCGTCCTGTAAATCGATTCCCTCCCTGACCATAAACAGCGCCATGGCACGATACAGGGCTCCCGTATCCACATAGATCAGGTTCATTTTTCCCGCCACGGCTTTGGCGATGGTACTTTTGCCCGCTCCCGCAGGGCCGTCGATTGCAATATTGAAACTCATTTTTATACCTCCTGTCCGCATTAGCGGGCTTCCCGCCATGCCGCCTCCGGCGGCACAGACAATTAATGAATTGGTGCAAGTCCTTTCACACTTCCAGACATGCCGGCTACGTCGGCACAAACATTCAGCGAGAAGAAGCAGAGACTCCCGCAAGATGTCCCGTGGACCATGCGATCTGAAGGTTGAAGCCGCCTGTCAGCGCATCCAAATCCAGCACTTCCCCCGCAAAGTAAAGCCCGTCCACTTTTTTGGATTCCATGGTGGAAGGATTGATTTCCTTGACCGCGACGCCGCCCCTGGTGATAATCGCTTCCTCAAATCCTCTGGTTCCCGCGATCGTCAGCGGAAGCCTTCTAACCAGCCTGCCAAAGTTCCTGCGCTCCTCACGGGTAATCTCGTTTATCTTCTTTTCCGGGGAGATCCCCGACAATTCTATCAAAACGGGAATCAGCTTCACCGGGAAAAGCCCTCCCAGGGAATTTTTGAACTGCCTGTTCTTATTTTCTTCAAAGTCCCGCAGGATACGCCTGTCCAGCTGCTCCTCATCCAGGGCTGGCTTTAAGTCAATATACAGCTTTGCATCCTTCTCACCGCGGTAATAGCTGCTGGCCGAGAGAATCAGCGGGCCGCTGACGCCGAAATGGGTGAACAGCATTTCCCCAAAACCTTCATACGGACTCTTTTTCCCCACAGACAATGTGACGGAGACATTTTTCAGGGAAAGCCCCGTCAGCTGCCCGCACCATTTTTCTACAATATTAAATGGCACCAGCGCCGGAGCAAGCTCTGTCACTGTATGCCCCGCCCCTTCGGCAATCTGGTATCCGTCACCGGTGGAGCCTGTGGAGGGATAAGAAATACCGCCGGTACATATTATACACCTGTCCCCATATAGGGAACGGCCATCCGCAAGCTTCACGCCCGTGAAACAATTTTGGGTCCGCGATTCCCGCGTTCCTGTCAGGATATGCGCCGCTTCCGTGTTCAACAGGATTTCCACGTCACGCTTCTTCAGTTCCCGCTGAAAAGCGGCAATCACATCGGAGGAATGATCCGACAGGGGAAATACCCTGGCCCCCCGCTCCGTCTTCAGGGGACATCCCGCCTTTTCCAGGAACGTCATGACTGCCTGGTTGTCAAACCCGTAATAGGCGCTGTAGAGGAACTTACTGTTGGTGCACACATTCTGGAAAAACGTATCCGCCTCCGCCGCATTGGTCACATTGCAGCGCCCCTTGCCGGTGAGGAACAGTTTCTTCCCCAGCTTCTCATTCTTTTCGACCAGGCATACCCTGGCCCCGCTGTCAGCCGCCGCCATGGCAGCCATCATGCCAGCCGCGCCTCCGCCGACCACAATCACTTTACCCATTCCCATTCCCATTCCTGTCCTTATATCTAAAACTTACTCCTTCCGCAGGGAATAATTCAATATTGGTTCATCATCAATAAAATTGATCTCATCATTCAGGTACACCTGGTAATTATTCCAGGTCTCCTCCAGCATCTCCAGGTTGCGCCGCACCTCCTGGGGACAGCGCAGGCACAGTGCCACCACCAGCGCATTGATCACGCTCAAAGGGGCCACCAGGGAATCCACAATGGATACCATATCGCTCCTGGCCAGCAGATTACAGGAGGAATACAGACCCATGGGCGAATGAGTGGAATCCGTCACGGCGATCACCTTTGCATTCCGGTCGCTGGCAAATTCCATCGCCTTCAGGGTACGCATGGAATACCTGGGAAAGCTGATACCGATGAAACAGTCCTTCTCGTTGATGCGTATCATCTGCTCAAAGGTCTCGCTGACGCTTGTGGTCTTTAAAAGCACCACGCCGCCCCTGATCATATTGAGGTAAAAATGCAGGAACTCCGCCAGCGGCTCGTTGCTCCGAAGCCCCATAATATAAATATTGTCTGCGGCAAGGATATTTTCCACCGCAGACTCAAAGGCTGCCGGATCCAGATGCTCTATGGTATGCTGAAGCTTTTCAATATCCGCCGTGATCACGGAAGTGAGCACTTCCGACTGGGTGCTCCTGCCGTATTTTGCATCCATCTTCTGAATACTGCTCAGCTTGCCCTGCACGCATTCCTCCAGTGCATGTTGAAATTCAGGATACCCCGCGTACCCCACCCTGTCGGCAAAGCGCACCACCGTGGACTCGCTGATGCCCAGGGTCTCCCCCAGTTTTGCCGCCGTCATGAACACCGCCTGGTCATAATGACCGGAAATGAAATTTGCAATTGCCTTATGACTCTTGCTCATCTTATCATATTGCTCTGAAATCCTGCTTAAAACATCGTATTTCTTTTCCATATATCAGGTTCCTTAACTTTTGCCTGCAAAGGCTTCATAGGAGCGTTCCAACAGTTCCAGCGTCTGCGCATCCGTCAGATCATAATCGCCCGTCATGGTCATGCATGCTGCCCCATGAATAAAGATCCACATCTTCATAAACAGATCACCGGGGTCTGCACAGCCAGCCGCCCTGGCAAGATTGATCTCATATACCACATTGCCCGCCGAACCGTTCAGCAATTCATACATCCCCTTCTTATATGGCACATTCTTCACAAACAGCAGTTCAAACAAATGGCGCTCTTCCCTTGCAAAAGCTATGTATGCCATGCCAAGGTTCGCAAAGGGAGTCTTGCCCGTCCTGGGATAAAGGCGGTAATAATCATGGAAAAAAGCGGCCGCCTTATCATAGACCGCCCTCCACAGCTCGTCCATATTTTTGTAGACGCGGAATATGGGCTGGGTGGAACATCCGGTTTTTGCAGCCACCTTCCTCGCTGTGACATCTGCAACCCCCTCTTCCCTGGCCATGGCAAATGCGGTATCAAGAATCATATCAATTGTAATTGTTTCTTTACGAGCCATACTTTTTTCCTTCCATTCTGTCTTTTGTGCTGTTTTTACGCATTACACTTGTTATTTTACCTGACCTTCATGCACTTTGTCAATAGGGTTTATAAAAGCAGCACCGGGAATTTCCCGGTGCTGCTTATTCCGTTCCAAACGGAACCAAAAAACTGCTTAAAATCCTACACGGGATACGCCCCGTTCTTGGTGTCCGCCTGGGTCATATCGACCTTATCCTGCTGTGCCTGACGATACTTGAAGAAGTCTGTTGCAACCTGGGGGAACAGCGCGTAGGAAAGCACATCCTCGTCCTGCTGCTTCCACTCCTTCATCTCGCTCTCCAGCTTATCCATCTCGCTGGGCAGCGTGTCCGCGAAGCGGCCTGTCAGCCTGGTCTCTCCGGGGATAACCTTGTCGATGATCTCCTGGCTCATGGGCTTGACGGTCTGGCCGTACTCACCGCGGAGAACCGCCTTGGTCTCCTTGGTAGCCATCTTATATCTCTCGCCCATCAAGACATTGAACACTGCCTGGGTGCCAACGATCTGGGAAGAAGGGGTAACCAGGGGAGGCTCTCCCAGATCCTTACGAACCTGAGGAATCTCTTTCAACACATCATAATACTTATCTTCCGCATTCTGCTCCTTCAGCTGGCTCACCATATTGGAAAGCATGCCGCCGGGTACCTGATACAGCAGCGTCTTGATATCAACGCCCATTACCCTGGGATTCAGCAGACCTGTCTTTAAGCACTCATCCCTGTAAGGACGGAAGTAATCCGCGATCTCCGCCAGCAGGTTCTGGTCAAAGCCGGTATCGTAAGGCGTGCCCTTAAAGGTCTCCACCATCACCTCAGTAGCAGGCTGTGACGTGCCCATTGCAAAAGGACTCATGGCGGTATCGATTACATCCACTCCCGCTTCCACGGCCTTTAAATAGGTCATGCCGGCCACGCCGGAGGTATAGTGGGTGTGCAGCTGGATGGGAAGCTTGGTATTCTCCTTCATGGAGATCGGAAGAGCGTCGTGTAGGGAAAGAGTGTTCTGTTGGGT
>CANDMD010000050.1 GCA_947385725.1 uncultured Lachnospiraceae bacterium
TTTTCCCTAGAGGAGGGGGAGATCCACGCTCTGCTGGGGGAAAACGGCGCGGGAAAATCCACCCTGATGAACATCCTGTATGGGCTGTATATGCACAACGAGGGAACCATTCTAATTCGGTGAGAAGAGGTCAGGATGGACAGTCCCAGTGTGGCCATCTCCAAGGGAATTGGTATGGTCCACCAGCACTTTATGCTCATTCCACAGCTCACAGTGACGGAGAATGTCTTTCTGGGGATGAAAGAGGCGGGGCTTGTGCTGGACCGCCGCTCTCTCCAGCGACAGGGTATTCTTATAATAGCTCATGGCTGCCAGCAGGGCTGTGGTATCCTCCTGCAGAAGCTCCTTAAAGGCCTCTTCCGACAAGTCTTTCAGGACAGGCAGCAATATTTTTTTCTTTCGGGATTGATTTAAGGGATGTTCTGTGCCGATACAGCCGGACTCTTTTAACATGTGATAGAACACGGAATGAAACGTTCCAAAATTGACGGGAAGACAGACAGGAGAAAGCTTTCGGAACCGCTGCTGCATGGAAACGGCGGCGTCCTTTGTAAAAGTGATCACCAGGATCCGCTGCGGAGGGGTTCCGCTCTCCAGCAGGTAAAGAATACGTTGAGTGATCGTGTAAGTTTTGCCGGAGCCGGGACCCGCCAACAGCAGCAAGGGTCCCTCCCCGTGGGTCACAGCCAGGCGCTGCGCCTCATTCATGCCAGAAAGATCAATCATTTTCCAGCTTTTCGATTCCTTTTCGTATTCTGACCAGACTCTCCTCTTTCCCGAGCACTTCCATGATCTCGGTAGCGCCCGCAGGAGTCATCTGCTTCCCGGAAACGGCGGTACGGATTGGCCACATCACATATCCGTTCTTACAGCCCTTCTCCTCAACGTATTTTAACAGCCTTTGATACAGCCCGTCATTGCTGTAATCCGACTGCTCCTCCAGGATGGGCAGCACCTCCTTCAACACTTCCAGCGAGGAAGCCCTGTCCGTCTTCATCTTCTTGTGGGTGTACATTGCCACATCATACGCCGGCAATTCCCCAAAAAAATCCACATGCCCCGCAATATCAGGGAAAACCTCTATGCGGGTCTTTACCATGCCTGCAATCTTTTTCAGGTCAAAGTCCTTTTTCAGCGCTTCTTTCAGATACGGCTCCGCCATCTCATAGAATCTGTCAAAGTCCATGGCTTTGATATACTCACCGTTCATCCAGCGCAGCTTCACAGGATCGAACACCGCAGGCGATTTGCTGATCCTGTGGTAATCAAACTCCCTGATCAGTTCATCCAGGGTAAAAATCTCCTGGTTATCCTCAGGACTCCATCCAAGGAGCGCTATATAATTTACGATGGCTTCCGGCAGCAGCCCCTGCTCCACCATCTCCTCAAAAATGTAGGAGCCATTTTCGCTTCTTTTCGCAAGCTTTTTATGGTTTTCATCCGTGATCAACGGCAGGTGCACGTACACCGGACTCTGCCAGGCGAATGCATCATACAGCCTCTGGTACTTGGGCGATGACGACAGGTATTCATTTCCCCTTACCACATGGGTAATATTCATGGTATGGTCGTCCACCACATTGGCAAAATTGTAGGTGGGAAATCCATCCGACTTGATCAGAATCATATCGTCCAGCTCCGCGTTCTCCACGGTAATATCACCGTATAGCTCGTCATGGAAAGTGGTGGATCCCTCATTGGGAATATTCTGCCGGATCACGAAAGGCTTTCCAGCCGCCAGATTCGCTTCGATCTCCTCCCTGGAAAGGGACAGACAATGCTTGTCATACATGGAGATTTCTTTCCCCTCCACCACTTCTGTCCTGAGGGAAGCAAGACGCTCCTTATCGCAGAAGCAGTAATACGCCTCTCCCTTTTCTATCAGTTCCTCCGCATATTTCATGTAAATGCCCGTCTTCATACGCTCACTCTGGACATAAGGGCCAAAGCCGCCATCCTTGTCCGGACCCTCGTCATGAGAGATTCCCGCTTTCTCCAGGGTGCGGTAAATCATCTCCGTGGCGCCCTCCACGAAACGCTCCTGGTCGGTATCCTCAATGCGTAGCATAAAATCACCGCCCTCATGCCTTGCGATCAAAAATTCATATAATGCAGATCTTAAGTTTCCCACATGCATTTTCCCGGTGGGACTGGGCGCATACCTTGTCCTGATCTTCATCCTTATACCTCCTGCGTGCTTTTGCCGCGTTCATCAGTATTCCTATACTACTACCTTTTTTTGAAAAGTGCAACCGTTTATTTGGAACACACTTTTTGGAGTGTAACAGTTCAGCCAGCCGATGTGAGCAGTTGAAAATCGTGCTCGCACGATTTTGCGGCTGATTATATCGGCTGAGGGAACGCCATTTCATGAGCAAAAGCAGCTGCGAAGCAACGGAGAGTGCGTAAGCACGATTTTGCGAATGGCGCGAGCTGAACTGTTACTTTGGAGTAACAGTTCAGGCAGTGCGCGGGCTGAACCGTTACTTTTTGAATGATTTCCTTCAAAGCACAGTAAAACTTCACGATATTTTCCCTCTCCAGGGCAGAATATGCAGGAAAAGGCATCAAACAAGGATAACACATTTCATCCGTTAAAACCCGCAGGCACTTTCTCTGTTGCGGCGGCTTTAAAGGCAGCCACCTCCTTCGCGGCCTGAGGAATCGCAATATTGGTGCCCGCTCCTGCGATGCACCCTCCCGGGCAGGCCATTCCCTCAATCAGACAGCCGTTCTTTTTCCCGGCTTTCGCTAGCAGCAGCATTTTCCTGCACTCCGCCAGGCTTTCCGCGTGCTCGATCTTGACCTCCGTACCGGGATAATAGGTATTGATACAATCCTCAATGGCGCTCGCCACACCGCCCGCCACGCCATAGCCGCGTCCCGCCCCGGTGGCATCCCGCATTTCGTCCATGGCCCTGATCTCCTCCAGCAAAAGTCCCTTTGCCTCAAACATCCCCGTCAGTTCCTCAAAGGTAATGACAAAATCCACATCAGAACGGATGGTCCGGCGGCTTGCCTCCAGCTTCTTGGACGCGCAGGGGCCGATGAAAACCACCTCCGCGTCAGGGTGTTCCTTCTTAATGATCCTCGCCGTTGCCACCATGGGGGTCAGTTCATTGCTGATTTTGTCTATGGTTTCAGGAAACAGGTTCTTCGCCATCACCGACCAGGACGGACAGCAGGAAGTCAATGCAAAAGCCTGATTGCCGGTGGCAACCTCCTTCACATAGTGTTCCGCCTCCGCCATACAGCCAAGGTCCGCACCCAACGCCGTCTCATAGACATCGGCAAAACCTAATTGCTTCAACGCCGTCTTAAAGGCATCAGGCGTCACACCTGATCCGAATTGTCCCACAAACGCCGGTGCAACCTGGGCAATGATCTTCCTGCCGGACTGCATAGCACGGATCAGCTGGAAGATCTGGGATTTATCGGCAATGGCGCCAAAAGGACAGCTTACCATACACTGTCCACAGGACACACACAGGTCATTGTCTATATATGCCCGCCCAAATCGGTCAGACTTGATGGCTCCGATGCCACAGGCCGCTTTGCAGGGACGTTCCTTGTGACAGATGGCATCATAAGGACACACATCCTTACACTTGCCGCACTTGATACACTTCTCCTGGTCAATCACGGATTTCCCGTCCACCATGGAGATGGCTCCCTTAGGGCAGACGCTCTGACAGGGGTGCGCCACACATCCCATGCAAGAGCTGGTGATCTCGTATTTATTCTCAGGGCAGGCATTACATGCGGAGGGAATCACCTGCATCAGAGGCGGTTCATAATATTTCTCCGCAATGTTGCTTTCCTCCAGCCCCTGTGTCAAATGGCCCGGATGCTCCCTGTTCTCCGGCCTCAGGCTCATTCCCATAGCGAGGCGGATTCTCTCCCTGACTATGGCCCTGTCCCGGTAAACACTCTCAAAGAACTGGGTTTCTTCATAATCCACGATTTTGTAGGGAAGCGCTTCCATATCATCCTTCAAGTTTGTGGAATGGTACGCCAGATCGGCAACCTCCCTGAACACCCTCCTGCGCTTCTGCCTCACAGGGGTGTCTATTCCTCTCATGCTCATAATCAAACCATGCCTTTCCGCAGCTGTGCCGCCCTGATCATAATTCCACCTGTGGAAATAGTTCTGCTTATGCCTTCCTGTCAAATGTGGAGGCATCTCTGTTATCCAGCATGCTCATAAAAGCCTGCTGGTCATTATGGGGAAAGAGCAGTTCCATGTACAGGTTTCCCAGTAGACTCTTTACTGTATCGTCATCAACATTGACATCGGGAAGATCGTTCCTTTCCAGGCGCCTCAGTCGTTCCAGCACTTTCGCAATGCTCTGCCGCCCGGATAATTCAGGCTCCGGTTTCTCACATGGGACTTCCGGTGAAGGCGGTTCCATGATCGGTTTTGCCTCCGGAATATTGTAAACGACATTCCTGCATGTCTTCGTAAAGCATTCCGGGTCATATTCTGCCAGATAAGCCAGATCATCCATGGTAAGCACCTTCTTATGATGTATCTTGAGATAGATATTGACCAGACGAGTATCCTTTCCCATAGCGGCCCTCCTCTCACAGATTCGGAACTATTCTTATGTTATTATCATTATAACACACTTATGTGTGTAAAACTATACTGAATGTTCCTGCCGTCAAATCCAGGAAAGCCGCGGGCGCCGATTACGCAAGACTGAATGTATGAATGCACTATTCCATCAGCTTGAAGTACTGCCGATCCCGGGGATCCCTGCTGTCATAGGACACACACAGATACAGATCCTCCGCCTCATAGCCATCCGGCACTGACCAGGCCACTGTCATATCCCTGCTCTCCCCCTTGGGCAGCTGGTAATGATAATAATCTTCCGATCCTGCCTGGGAGGAGGAAGCTGAGAAATAGGCCGGGGCACAGGACACCATGGTAACCTTCCGGGTGGAGGGATCCGCGTAGGCCAGCATGATCGCGCTGATATGCTGGTCACTGCCCTCGGCGGCGTCAATGTTCTGCACAGTCAGGTCGCAGGAAAGGAGCCGCATTCCGGCAATGCTGCACAACTTTGGATTTCCGTCACTGTCATAAACCTCTGTTTCGTCCACAAATTCCACGCTGCCCAGTCCCGCCGCATCCGGGGAATCATACAGTCCTGCCTTGTTAAGCGTGATATCAAGTCCCTGACTCAACGTATTGGCGTCCTGATAATACATCACCTGCAGGGTATCGCCGGTATGCAGGATCTGATCCGACAAAAAGACTTCCTCTTCCTGCCACATATCTTCCGCGTCCGCATTCTTTCCTGCCAGGGAATCATCCCCCGCAAGGCTGTCCCCGGAAGCCTCTCCCCCGGGCTGATCCCCGGTCCCGGCAGTGCTGCCTTCCGGCTCCGCGGAGGACTGGTAACCGCTTCCCGCCGCGTCCGAAGCAGGAGCACCGCCCTGTCCGCCGTCCGCCTTACCGCAGGATGCCAGCAAGATACTTGTGGCCAGAAACAGTACAGATAACAGATTCTTTTTCATAAGATAACCTCTCTTTCGCATTTTTTAACGAGATTATCCTATCAGCCATATGTATCCTGCTTTTTTCCTGCTTGTATCTGTGTTGTATCTTTTTAGTCACCCCCGGAAATCCGAGATGCAACAGGAATGACAAACGCCCGGGGAAGCTTATGCCAGACGGGCACCTGCCTTCTCCTTTTGTCTTTCAGACAATTGCAAAACACTGTTATCCGGCAGCCAGTCTTTCACATTTGTCTGTTTTTGCCTTCAGCAAAAGGAACTGCCGCTTATCGGATTTTCATTCCAGAAAGCGACAGTCCCTCATTTGAGTCCCTGTATATCACACACTGCTGCGCACGCAGAATCCCAAAGCCAACAAACTGGCTTGCGGGAAACGCTTTCATCAGCTTTTCCCTAAATATTCAATAACTCGCTGTATGCTTTCAGTGCGCCGTCCGTTTCATGGGCAAGCACTTTCTTCGCCAGGACCTTGCCAAGCTGTACGCCCTCCTGGTCAAAGCTGTTGATATTCCACACAAATCCCTGGAACATTACCTTATTCTCAAAGTGTGACAAAAGCGCGCCCAGTGCCTGGGGCGTCAGCTGTCCGCCGGTTATGATACTGGAGGGACGGCCGCCTTCAAAGTTCTTATTGCGGTTCTCATCGGCCTTGCCGCAGGCAAACGCCACGATCTGTGCCGCCACATTGGCGCAGAGTTTCTGCTGACTGGTGCTGTCCTGAATCACTACATCCCTGCCCATCTGATTGTTCTGAAAGCCCACAAACTGCAGGGGAACAATGTCCGTTCCCTGATGAAGCAGCTGATAGAAGGAATGCTGCCCGTTGGTGCCCGGCTCACCGAAGATCACAGGACCTGTGGAATAATTCACGGGCTCACCGAAACGGTTCACTGACTTTCCGTTGGATTCCATGTCAAGCTGCTGCAGATGCGCGGGGAAACGGCTCAGCGCCTGGGAATAAGGCAGCACAGCCGTATTCCGGTAGCCAAGGACATTTCTCTCATATACCCCTATCAGGGCATCCAGCATGGCAGGGTTTTTAAGCATATCCTTATTCTGTGCCAGCTTATCCTCCTCTGCCGCACCCTCAAGGAACTCCGCAAACACTTCGGGGCCAAATGCCAGGGACAATACCGCCCCGCCCACGCCTGATGTGGAGGAGAACCGCCCGCCGATATAATCGTCCATGAAGAACGCCGCCAGATAATCATCGCTCTTTGCCAGGGGCGATGTCTCGCTGGTAACGGCTATCATATGCCTGGAAGCGTCCAGTCCCGCATTTTTTAACGCATCCTTCACGAAGGACTCATTTGTCAATGTCTCCAGGGTCGTACCGGATTTGGATACCAGCACAAACAGGGAGTGCGCAACGTCAATGGTGTTCAAGACTGCGGCGGCATCGTCAGGATCCACATTGCTGATGAATCTCGCCTCCATCTTAAAGGTATTGTTTGCCTTCGCCCAGTTTTCCAGGGCCAGATACATTGCCCGGGGACCCAGGTCACTTCCGCCGATACCGATCTGAACGACGGTGGTGAATTTCTCTCCTGCCGCGTTTGTGATCTCGCCGTTATGTACCTTGTCCGCCAGTTCCGCGATCTTTTTCTGCTGCTCCACGTAAAAACCGCGCTTGTCCACGCCGTCAGCCACAACCGCCTCGCCCAGCTGCCCGCGGGTCATATGATGGAGCACCATACGCTTCTCCCCGGTATTGATCACCTCACCATTGTAGAGTGCTTCAAATTTCTCCACAAGCTGGGTCTCTTCCGCCAATTTGGCAAGAGCCGCCAGGATCCCGTCATCCACCTGCTTTGCCGCATAATTGAAAGTAAGTCCCGCCGCCATGGGAACGCTGTATTTCTTCACACGTTCTGCGCCGTTCTCCCCGGCCATTGCCTCCACAAGCTTTACGGGCACGGTCTTCTGCAGCTCCTGGTATGCAGGAATGGTATCCAGATTTTTCCAGGTAATCATAATTGATTCCCACCTCCTTGATTTTTTCCGATCCGAAAAACCTTACCTTAAAATTATACTATTAAAGGGATGCAAATTCAAGCATAGGATTGGTTTCGCAACATTTCCTCGTAACAGTTCAACCTTCGGCCAAACTGTTACATTTCCTCAATACTCCAGCACGATAACCTTATACCTGTAATTGCCGCCCTCCATATATTCTTCCCCCCAGAACATCACCGCCTGATCCCCCAACACAGTCAGCTGCACCATGCTCTCATAGCTTTCCTTATACAGGACCACAGGCTGGCTTTCGGCCTCTCCACCCACAATGCGGATTCCGCTGATCTGGTAGGTGGAGTAATCCACCCATTCCATGAAAAACACGTGATCCCCGTTGACGCACACAAAGGGGACAGGATCAAAAGAACCCGAATTGCCCTGCGCCAGTTCCCTTTTCACCGGCTGCGAACGGATATCCTCAATCAGATAAAGGGTTCCGTTCTCCTCCTGGACAAACAGGCCTGCGGGCGTATACCTGACGGGATAAACAGACTCCCGGGAATATTCCGGCAGTTCCACCATTGTGGCAGTATCCGGCAGAAGCAGCCAGTTGGAGTTATCCGGATTTTCACCCAGAACCACCCCATCTTCCCTTCCGCTCCCGGCCACATAGCTGCTGTCCGTCCGGTTTGTGCCCTCTCCCATTCCATCCCCGGTCACATAATCGTTGTCCGTCCGGTTCCCGTTCTCCTCCAGTTCCCCCTCGGAGCAGGAATCCCCGAAAACACTGACCTGATCCCGTACATAAACCTCGGAGCCGTCCTCATTGGGAAGCACGCTTCTCCATGCCCGTCCGTTCCCCCTCATCTGAAACTGAACCTCCCGGCTCTGAAAAACTCCCTCCGCATCGACTTCCATCTCATAGCGGGTCACCTGCCATTCCCCGTAAGGATCACCTGTATCGCCATTCTGCCAGGAAAATAATTTCCCACCGTCCCCACTCCATACATAGGAAAAGGTTTCCTCAGGATTCTCCCACATACGGAGGGTCAGCCTGGTCTCCTGTTCCGGGGAAAAGACGATCAGCGCCATATCCTCCCCCTCCTGTACTTCATAGGAGAGATACCGCCCTCCCGAAGCAATCCGCACATTCGTCATGAATCTTTCTTCCACAAGGATGCTGCTTATGACGGTATCCTCTCCTGTGTCAATGGTCTGATAGAAATACTTGTCCTGATCCCTTTTCAAAAGATAGAGGATGTCCGTCCCCGGTTCTCCCCAGGACGCGCTGAGCACTTCCTCGAAATAAGAATATCCGCTTCCCACATACTCCTGGATATGCTCGATACAGAGTATCCCCGTATCCGCCGTAGGATACTCCAATGAGGGAAGTATGATTGTTTTATCCTGCTCCCTGTTTCCACAGCCCGCGAAGATCAAAACCATCATGAGTCCTTCCAGAATACAGATACCGATTGTTTTTTTCCCCAGATTCATAAGTCCATCCCTGTTCTTTCCCTGCCCTCCCGTGCACTTGGGAACTGTTATCCTGCGTCCTCCGCAAAGATAATTCTTAACAGTTCCTTACGAAGAGAACTCCCTTCTGCTGCGCTAACAAAGCCAGCTGCGCTAACAAAGCCAGCTGCGCTGGCTTAACTGTTGCCTGCGGGAATGTACTGGTTCGCCGTCGGGAAACAGACCGTAAATGTGGTTGTCCCGCCGGGAATACTGTCCGCCGAGATCCCTCCCCCATGCTCCTTCATGATCCTGGCGACAATAGAAAGTCCCAGGCCGGAACTGCCCAGTTCCCTTGACCGTCCCTTATCCACCCTGTAAAATGGCTCGAAAATCGTTTCCAGTTCCTCCTGCCGGATTCCCTGCCCCTGGTTGGATACGGTAATCCGTACCCAGCCGTCCTGATTTTCCTGCCCTGTGGTTTCCGTATGCCCATAGTTTTCCGGTTCTCCCTGCACTTTGGTTTCCATATGCCCTGATTTCCCTGGTTCTCCCTGCACTGCGATACGAATGAGGATCGGCTTCCCCGGCTCCCCGTACTTGATGGCATTGTCAATAATGTTGATCAGCACCTGCCGGATCCTGTCCTCCTTTCCAAGCACGGGAAATAGCCCGTTTATTCCTTCCGTCACCAATATATTGCCATACCGCCCTGCCTTGATCCCCATGGTCTCGCAGACACTTTTCAGAATTTGCGCCAGATCCAGCCGCCCCACCTCCTCCATGTCCGTCCTGTTCTGCAGTTCCAGCAGCTGCACCACCATCCGGTGAAGCCGGGTGCTCTCCCGCAGGATATGCTCCGTCCCGATATAAAACAGATCTTCGTCCCCGGGACCGTTTTTCTCCATCAGCTGCGCAAATCCTGAAATGGTGGTAAGGGGCGTCTTCAATTCATGGGTCACATTATTATAAAATTCCTGCCGGCTGCTCCACAGCGCAAGGATGCGGTTCCTGTCCTCCTGGATTTTCTGGAACTGTTCCTCTATCACACGGAGCATTTCCATGTCATTTAAATACAGTTCGCCGATCTCGTCCTTCCTCCCCTGCATCTGCAGCTTTCCCAGTATCGCACTGCCCTGCTGCCCTCCGGTAAGGTGGGCAGATATCTCGTTTGCCGCACGGCTGAGACTCCGGATGGGCGACAGGATCCGGTAGACCGTGAACCAGATCACCAGACAGATCAGGAGGAAAACCGCCACGGTGATCCCGATCATCCGCCTGATGGTATCCAGCTGTCCCCCGTACAATTCCCCGTAATCAAAGGTACTGCTGATAATGCCGATAGGCTGCTCTTTCCATATCACCGGCATGGAAAAATATACCTGGCACTGTCCGCCGCTTCCATAATGAACCGTAAAGGCTCCCGCCTGCTTTTGCGCCTGCATGAAATCCTCCTGCGCCCTGCGCGTTTCAAAGCTGTCCTCCTCTCCTGCCAACAGCTCCCCATCAGGGTCGCAGAGAAAGACCTCCCGGTAACCGGCGCCCTTCAGCTGCCTTGCAATTTCCTCCCGGTACTGTGCAAAGCCTGCGGCATCTACCCTGCTGTCGTTCAGCAGCAGCGTCTGCCGCACATAGAGCAGGCTGTTGTCGCGCACCCGCTGCATCTCTTCCGTGATCTGCCTTTCAATATGGTACTGCATCTGTATCCTCACAAAGTATGCGGTAAAAAGCATCCCGACGATTCCGGGCATCAGGATCCAGAAGCTGATCCGGAACAGAATGCTGTGCACAAAGCTATGTTTCTTCCGGTACATACTTATACCCCACGCCAAACACCGTCACAATGGCCTCCCCCGCAAGAAGCTTCTTTCGAAGTCTCTGGACATGGATATCCACCGTCCTGGTATCTCCCACATAATCATATCCCCAGACAGCATCCAGCAGTCTCTCCCTGGTGAAGACCTGTCTGGGATGCTGCACCATGCACAGCAGCAGATCATATTCCTTGGGTGTCAGCGCCACCGCCTCGCCGTTCTGGATCACCGTCCGCTCCTCCTCACAGATCACTCCCTCCGGAATCCTGATCTGCTCCCTCCCCCCTTTCCACGACGCTTTCCGAAACCGCCTGAGGACAGTCTGGATACGGATGTTGACCTCCCTTAAGTCAAAGGGCTTGGTGATGTAATCATCGGCCCCGCAGGACATCCCGTATACCTTGTCCTCAATGGCCCCCCGGGCTGTCAGCATGATCACCGGGATATCGTAGCGTTCCGTAAAATACCGCAATAGATCCACACCGCTCAGATCAGGAAGCATCCAGTCCAGAAGCACAATCTGAGGCCTGAATTTCTCCGCCGCACGCATCCCATCCGCCCCGGTATAGGCACATTTTATTATTTACCCCTCCCGGCACAGGTCATATTTCAGAATATCCGCAATGGGCTTCTCATCCTCTATGATCAGGATCTTGATCTGATCGTCTTCTGTTCGTTCCCCTTGTTCCATTGTCCATTCCCCTTATGTTTCCTGACGCATACCAGTCAATATTGGGGAATCCGTTTCCATACTTCCCGCCATGCCCTCCCGGCGGCACAGGCATTCCGTGGCAAGAACAATTCTTTTACGTTCTTTTCCATGACTTCCATATGCACACAAATATCTATGTATCTATGAAAAGTATATCCGATGCCACAGCAGAAAGCAATAAACCGTCCATATTTTCCTGCTGTGGTCCTCCTTTCCATTACGGTGCTCCTCCAGCAGTTGTAAGAGATACTCCGTATGGAAATAGGCGGAAGCCGTCTCCCCGGAAAAGGCTTCCCTGACCTGCCTGTACCAGTCCTCTTCCCTGAGCCAGTTGCGGATGGGGACGGGAAAGCCCAGCTTTCTCCGGGCGGACACCTGTCCCGGCAGGATGCCTTCGGCAGCCTTCCTCAGGGCATATTTGGTGATTCCATGGTGGAATTTCATCCGGTGGGGAAGCCTCCTTGCCATCTCATAGACATCCAGATCCAGGAAAGGAACCCTGACCTCCAGGGAATGGGCCATGCTCATGCGGTCCGTCTTTTTTAAGATATCCCCGGGCAGCCAGTATAGCAGGTCAATGCCCTGCATCTGGTCGGAATCCTTCAGGTGTCCCATACAGTCATAATCCCGGCGCAGCAGCTGCGCCGGTTCCGCCCCCGTCCTGTGCTTCAGCAGCCGTTCCTTTTCTTTCCGGCGGAAGATATAGGCGTTCCCTATGTAACGCTGCCGCAGGGACAGCGCGCCCCGCATCAAATAGCCTTTTCCCTTCGGATGGCCGGGAAGCCTGCGGGCGATGGCCGCCGCCTTCCTGCGGATTCCACCGGGAAGCCACTGGACATACCGCAGCATTTCCGGCTCCAGATAAATGTTATAACCGCCGAACAGCTCGTCCGCACCCTCCCCGGATAACACGGTCTTCACTTTCCCGGAGGCCTCCCTGGAAAGGAAATAAAGGGCTACGGCGGAAGCGTCCCCAAAAGGCTCCTCCAGGTAATAGGCCACACTGGGAAGCGCCTCCATGAATTCCTCCTTCGAAATATATTTACAATGGTTCTCGATCCCCAGGTTTCCTGCCAGCTTCCGGGCGAAATCGGTCTCGTCATACAGGCTTCCCTCATTCCGGAACCCCACGGTAAATGTCTCGACACAACCGGAAACGGCAGCAAGCAGTCCCGAATCCACCCCGCCGGACAGAAAGCTTCCCACCTTCACGTCGCTGACCAGGTGCCTTTCCACCGACTGTCCCAGAGCCTGCCTCACTTTCCGGATCCATTCCTTACGCTTTCCCCGGCAGGCCGGAAGAAGCTCCGGTCTGAAATACCGGGTCACCTTAAGTTCCCGTTTCCCGTAATGATACGTAAGATAGTGCCCCGGCAGCAGCTGGAAGATTCCCCTGAAAAAGGTCTCAGGCAGGACAGAGTACTGAAAGGAAAGGTACTGCTCCAGTGCTTCCTCGTTGACCTCCATCCGGTATCCCGGATATTCCAGGATGCTCTTGATCTCGGAGGCAAACACCAGGACGTCCCCCACCATGGCATAATAAAAAGGCTTGATGCCGAAAAAATCCCTGGCCGCAAACAGTTCCTCCCTTTCCTCATCCCAGACGGCAAAGCTGAACATCCCACGGAGTTTCCCAAGGAGACCCGCACCGTGCTCCTCATATCCGTGGAGCAGCACTTCCGAATCGGAACGGGTTTTGAACTGATGTCCCCTCCGTACCAGTTCCTCCCGCAATTCCCGGTAATTATAGATCTCCCCGTTGAATACCAGCACCCTGTCCCCTGTCTCATTGCGCATGGGCTGCATGCCCTGCTCCAGGTCGATGATGCTCAGCCTCTGGAACCCCAGGGCGACCTTTCCGTCCAGAAAGACACCGCTGCCGTCAGACCCCCGATGCCTGATCGCCTGCATCATACGTTCCAGCACCGGTTCCCTTTCCATGGCATCCCCGATGAATCCGCATATCCCGCACATGACTTCCTCTCCTTTTGTTCACGGTTTTATGCGGATATTGTATCGGGTTCTGTTTTCAGGAATACGAAAAAAATGTTTCTAAAGTGTAAAAATTCAAATTCTTTTCCATTTTTGAAAAAAGTGTCCTGCTCTTTTCAAGGAGCCGGCCGACGCTTACATCTCTGTGTCCAAAAGACGCTGTGTCAGCTGTTCCCGGTGGTTGATGAACATTTCCATGACCTGGTAACTCTCCGTCTCCTCGTAGCCGCAGCGGGTCACTGTCCCGTTGTCAAAAGAAACAATGTCCGCCCCAGGAATCCCCAGTAAAATAGGGGAATGGGAAGCAATGATAAACTGGGAATTCTTTTCAGCCATCCTGGCGATCTGGATGAACAGGGTCAACTGCCTCTGTGGCGATAACGCGGCCTCCGGCTCATCCATGAGATACAGCCCCGCCTGGTCAAAGGATTGGAAATAAGCCAGAAAGCTTTCCCCGTGGGACTGCTCATGGAGCGACTTTCCGCCGTACCGTCTGTAGTAGACCTCCTTGGGATCGCCGTCCCTGTAGTCCTCCGCCTTGCTGGCCACATTAAAAAAACTCTCCGCCCGGAAGAAATAATTGGACTTCGGGCGGTGGTATCCCCTGACCATGCGGATGGCGTCACTCAGTCCAGACACGTCATCATATGTGCTGAACCTGTAATTTGTGGTCCCGCCCTCCGGGTTAAAGCCGTAGGCCACCGCGATGGCCTCCAAAAGCGTTGATTTCCCCGTCCCGTTTTCCCCCACAAAGAACGTGACATTCCTCCGAAACTCCAGGGAATCCATGGCCCTGACTGCCTCTATATCCTGCAGATAAGAGGCAGGATCAATCTGATTCCAGTCAATGCTGACACTTCGTATAAACCTGTCGTTCATATTTCTTGTGCACCTCTCCGCCAAATTTCCACTCCGCAGCCGCCTGGCCCATACCCTCAGGGATCCCTGCCGGGAAGCCGATATCCGGCCTTTCCGACATGCTTCAGGAATAAGGTTCCGTTGACCGCCTATAAAAATTTCATATCATACAAAATGCCCTTTTCCACCCCAGCCGGAAGCTGCCCACCGTTTTCCTCCAGCGCGCGGAAAATATCCTGCCGCAGCGGCTGTGACAATCTGCCGTACATAAACCGGCAGGAGATTCCCTCCAGGATCTTACGGTTTCTCTCCTCGGGCAGATCCCTGCGGTACAGGCGTATCAGCCAAGGCAGACGGTTCCAGGAGCCTTCTCTGAGCAGAAGTTCCAGGAGGTACCGCCTACTGTGATCCTCCCCTGCCTGCCCATAAGCGTCATAGATTCTTTCCGCCCCGAAGTGTAAGTCCCTTTTCCGCATGGAAAGATAAGCCGCCTTGGATATGTCATTTCGTTCGTCCAGCAGATACGCCCACAGCAGTTCCACGTCCTGGAAATCCTCCTGATATCCCAGCGCCAGAAGAGTGCTTTTCAGGATTTTCCTCTCCGGCCTTCCCAGGCATTCCGTCAGCTTTTCCAGATTACCCCGCCTGCTGTACTCCCCAAGTCCCAGGATCGCATACTCCGATCTCTCATCCACCAGGTGCTCCAGGTAATATCCCCGAATATCCAGATTCCCGTGGCGCTCCAGGATATAAACGGCATATCCCCTTACTCCCCTGCCGCTGTCCAGAAGCATCCTCTCCAGTCCCGGCCAGCTGTCCCGCAGATGCTCATATTTATATTCCACCGCCATTCTGCGGATCACAGCGGAAGAATCCGCAAGATACCCCTCCACCCGCTCCAGCGTACAGTCAGGCCGTCCAAGGATTCCCCCGGTCAGTATTCTTTTCAAAGAGGAAATTTTCTCCCGCTGTAATAAAGCATCCATCTCCTGGAGAGTAAGGGAACTGGAGCGTACCACCATCCTGTACAGGGCTGACCGCACACAGGGCTCCATATGGGGTATCTCACGGATCTCAATCTCCCCAAGGGCCAGGGTCATCCTGTCCTCCACCTGCTCCCACAGCCTCCCCATCTGTGCCTCGGTGCGGCGGCGGCAGTTCTGTAGACGCTCAAAGGCAGGCAGCCCATCAAACAGCTCCCCGGTATCGGCCTTTCTCAGATAAGCCTCCAGTATCCCACAGGCTCCCTCCCGAATTTCCCGAACCCAGTCGTTGACCCGGAAGAACAGCCAGAAAAGCATCCCCCCATACCCGGCCATCTCATACATGCACTTCTCCCGGAAATAGCCGTTGGGATGGAAAGACCCCAGAATCAGCACATACCTATATGCCTCCTCCCCCAATACACTCTTGAAGGACTCCGGCGAGACCTCCGCCCAGTCCACCGTCCACTCCATGGAAGTACAGTCCCGGAATTGTCCGCAAAGCTTCAGAAGCTGCGCCCGGTCCATTCCCCGGAGCATTCTCCCGACAGCTTCCCCGGCACAGCTGATCAGCGCCGCATCGTCCGTGGCAAAGGCACCGTATACAACCCGCAGCGCCGTCAGATTCCCTGCCGTAAGCTTTTCCACCCACTCCCCGGTCTGTTTCCGCATCCACTCCGTGTACCGTACCTTCTGCCACAGCCCCGCCTTCTCCACGGCCTGCAGGCAGCTTTTCCTTTCCGTTTCTGTCCCTTTGATCTTATTCAGGATACCGCTGATTCTGCCTGTATGTCGCATTGGCTATATGACCTCTCTTTCATGCGCCCGGCATAACATCCTTGCAATTACTGTGCAAATAGAATCCCATTTCCCCGAAAGCGCGTTTATTTTTTACATGATGTACACCGGTATGCAATGCAATATATCCAGCAGACTGTATATTTTTCACACGGCTTCATATACTTTTTTCAAACAGAAAGACAAAAGTTTGGAAGTAAACTTCCAAATATTGAATTAATGTCCGCTGAAGCGGACAGAGGGTGTAAACATGAAACAATTAAAAACCCTTACCGTCATCGGGATCATTACAGTATTACTCACAGGCTTCCTAGCCCACTTCCTGTACGAATGGAGCGGTAACAACCGTATTGTGGGGCTCTTCACGCCGATCAATGAATCTGTCTGGGAACACATGAAACTGCTGTTTGTCCCCATGCTGGCCTATTCTCTGTTCCTGATTTCCAGGCTGCGGAAAGAATATCCCTGTATCGTCTCCGCCCTCTGCCTTGGAATCCTGGCCGGTACATGGCTGATCCCAGCTTTTTACTATGCTTATACCTCTGTTCTTGGGAAAAATGTTTTCCTTCTGGACATCGGCACATTTGTGCTGAGCATCCTGGCCGCTTTCCTGCTCTCCTACAGACTGACCCTGTCCTGCAGACTGAAAAGCCATACCATTATACTGTCCATCCTGGTCTGCATTCTCCTTGCCTGCTTTATCCGGTTCACCTACAGCCCGCCGGACCTTGAGCTCTTCCGTGCCCCTGCCCCTTAACACTGAAAATGTTCATACAGCCATCTGGCAACGCTGTCCCGGTCATTGGGTCCGATGATGCCGGTGGCGGCCGCTTTCAGCTCCGGGGCTGCATTTTCCACAGCATATGCCTCGTCCGCGATATGGAACATATCCAGGTCATTCATGCCGTCGCCGAAGACCACCAGGCGGCTGCAGTCCAGCAGTGTCTTCAGCTGCCGTATGGCTGTCGCCTTAGCTGCATCCGCAGGCATGATCTCCAGCCACTGGTCCCCGGAATAGATATCTCGCTGATACACGCAATGATACCTTGAAACGTACTTGTCCAGTACAGGCTTCAGCTTCCCAGGCTCGTCAATACAGGTAACGTAAAAGATATCCCCTTTCAGCAGTCCGTCCAGATTCTCCACAGGCCTGTCACGCACATCCCCTTTCCGCGACAGGACAAAGTCCTGGATCCCACGGTTCATTGCCCGGGCCATATAGGAGAACTTTTCCTCTCCATCCACAAAGGCGTAAACTATGGGCCAGATCCCATTGTCCACCAGATCCCTGACCAGGGCCGTCCCCTCCCCCGGCGGAAAGAAATTCCGAAGGAGCATCTCCCCGGTGGCATTGTCCCTGACAAAGGCGCCATTGTAAATGATCAGGGGGAAGGGCGCCACCAGGCCCTCCGTGACCTTCCGTGCCGTGATATAGGAGCGGGCGGTGGCATAGGAAAAAATCATTCCCCTCCCCACCAGTTCATTGATCACCCTGTTTGTATATTCCGACGTCCGCTGGTCGCTGCGCAGCAGCGTGCCGTCCAGGTCAGAAACGTATAATGTGCGCATAGGTTCTCTTCCTTTCATGTCGGCTTGCAAAATTTCCGTTCTGCGAAATCACATATCCCATGGCCACCGACTTGGCTCATGTAAAATGCCGTGCTAAGGCGTTTTACATGGGTTTCAAATTCTGATTGAGCCTGTCCACCATCCAGGCAATCCGCTTTTCCCGTCCGGCATCTGTCTTTACGTCAAAATATGCCCGGGTATACGTTTTCTTTACCGATGGGGACATGGCCTGGAAATTTGTATAGGCAGGCTCATACTCCTCCAGCAGTGCGGACAGACAGGCAATCTGCTCCTCTGTGACCGGCGCGGGGCCGGATGCGTCCCACTGTCCGTTTTTCCGGGCTTCCTCTATTTTCCTCCTGCCAAAGTCGGTCATAAGTCCCCGCTCTTCCAGTTTTCCCGCCAATGCCTTGTTCTTCTCTGACCACTTGCTGTTGACCCTGCGCATGGAAAAATACTTCTTATAGGTTTTGTCGTCAATGCTCTGCATCTGTCCATCGATCCACCCGAAACAGAGCGCTTCCTCCAACGCCTCCCCGGCCTTTATTGTCTTGGGTCCTCCCGCCTTCCCAAACAGAAGCCACACA
The DNA here is from genome assembly GCA_947385725.1 of uncultured Lachnospiraceae bacterium. Lineage (GTDB taxonomy): Bacteria > Bacillota > Clostridia > Lachnospirales > Lachnospiraceae > Acetatifactor. Next base: position 18,251 of record CANDMD010000050.1, read on the forward strand.
CCGTCATCCGACATACAATGGGCGGAAAGCCATTTCCTGAATGCTTCCCTGTCGGCAAATTCCATGATATCGCTCATGATACGCTCCTCCTTTATGCACGATTCCAATATGGCCTGCCATATTCCTTTTTCTCCGCTGTCACCGATCAGGAATGAATTACTATGATAGAAAACCAATAACAATTCGCTCTGCCAAACGGAGACTTACCTATGCCTTTTTGAACACGCATACATACAAATAGCTGCTCTCCCACATTTGATTATCCACAATGTTCTCCCCTTTACGTAAATCTACAACCTCAAATTTTTCTCCCCAAAACGCTTTCAATCTTTCTTCTGTGAACGCAGTTCCTGTCTGTCTGCTCCTGTAATACTCATAATCTTCCACTTCATCAGCGCCGTCTTCCCCTGACGCATATCTCTACAAAATAAAATAACCGTTTTCCGCCAATATGCCTGATACAATCTCTCTGTATTGTAAACGCCTGTGTGGTGTCAAATGATGGAAAACACCGCTGTCTATTACCAGGTCAAACTTCCGATCCATGAAATCTAACGCAAAAAGATTCTCCGCCTTAAAGACTGCTTTTTCCGCCTTGCTTTCTGCTGCGTTCCTTTTTGCATTTTCTATTGCAATTTCTGACAAATCATATGCTTCCGTATCAACGTCGTTTTGAGCAAGGTAAATTGCGTTTCGCCCTTCTCCACATCCAAATTCGCAGGCATTTTTAATATTATGCTCTCTTATGAAATCAACAACGCATTTATCCGGCAGTTTATTATATTTCAAAAATGGGGCAGGCTTATCCCGCTTAAGATAAAAGGCGTCCCAATCCACTCCCTCCGCATATCGATCCAGCATATGAAATAAATCATCCATTGTATTAATATAATTCATGCGCATACCTCCAACCATCCCTGTTTGGCATTCCACTTTTCGCAAATGTGCCTCCTGTGAATCCATTTTCCCAGTTGCCTGCTTTACAGGTTTTCCAGCTTCTCGATTGTGCATGTGTGAACCTTTGTCCTGGGATTATAGTTGATCCCCACCAGCACGACCTTCCCGCCGTAACCCTGTAATACCGCCGGATAATTCCTCTCCCTGATCTGGCCCAGGGCTCCCTCCGACGATTTGTCCCATTTCAGTTTCACCACCAATGCCGGAAACAGCGACCTCCTCCTGGGTAGGTATACCACGTCCGCAATCCCTTTTCCCGAAGGCAGCTCCTCCACCTTAAGATACTGGTCCAGGGCGGCAATATACGCGAACTTGACCACATACCGGAGAGCCTGCTCGTCATTCATGACAATAGAATTCTCGCGAAG
>CANDMD010000051.1 GCA_947385725.1 uncultured Lachnospiraceae bacterium
GATCCTGAACTGTGACTGGAGTTCAGACGTGTGCTCTTCCGATCTCGGTATTTTAACTGTAACGCCTAAATTTGCCGATGGCACGCCCATAGAAAATATTGAGGACGCCATCGTCATGGAGGGCGGAAGGGAAATGAAAGCCTGGACCGTTTTTGCCAGGTACATGGAATCCCTGGAGGATACCGACGGCGATGGGATTGCCAATATACCGCAGATTTATGCGGCAGCCCAGGGCAGAAAGCTTGTGGAGGACAGTACCTCCCTGAAAGACCTGTTGAAGCAGCCCAATAAATATGCCTTTATGATCGTGGGGGTGATACTGGCTGCCCTGGTTATGATCATTCTGCTGATCTTTCTGATCTGTAAAGTTATTCGCAGAATTTTACGGCGCGGCCCTTACCGCAGGTAATGGGCCAGCTTATGCGTCAGTGCATCCATATCGATGGGCTTGGAGGTATGGTCGTTCATACCACACTCCTTGCATCTCTGCACATCCTCGGAAAAGGCATCCGCCGTCATGGCTATAATGGGCAGATCCGCATCGGGACGGTCAAGCGCCCTTATTTTACGGGCAGCCTCATAACCAGACATCACAGGCATCCGGATATCCATCAGTATGACCTGATAGTATCCCACCTCAGATTTTTCGAACATTTCCACACAGATCTGGCCATTCTCCGCCCATTCGATCTCCAGTCCCCGGCTGGTGAGCAGTTCCCTGGCAATCTCATAGTTCAGGTCATTATCCTCCGCCAACAGCACCCTGACACCGCTGAAATCCTCCCGGGGGGTTTTCTGCACCTCCAGTATCTCCTGCTTTGGATCCATATACTGCAGCAGACCATGATAAAGCGTAGATTTGAACAGCGGTTTTTGAATAAACCCACTGATACCCGCCTTGCGGCTTTTCTCCTCCAGATCGCTCCAGTCATATGCCGCGGCAAGAAGCATGGGGACATCTTGCCCGTATCCCTCATGAATCTTCCCGGCGGTCTCCAGACAACTCTTTTCGTCCCCCCTCAGGTCAAAGAGCAGGATCTGGTAAGCGTCCTGCCGCTTATGGCGTTCTTCCACCATAGCCATTGCCACATTGCTGTCCGGCGCCTGATCGCAGATCACACCCAATTCTTCAAGGCAGACCGCTGCCTCCCTGCGAACCTGTTCCTTACCGCCCACCAGGAGCATTTTCCAGCCAGGGAGCGTCATTTCCCCTTCCTGGGCCGCGGCTTTCTCCATATCAATGGTCACATGGAACTCCGACCCCTGATTGACTTCGCTCTTTAATTCAATGGTTCCGCCCATGGCATCAACAATATATTTGCTGATTGCCATACCGAGACCCGAGCCTTCCGTTTTGTTGACTCGGGCATTATCCTCTCTGGAAAAGGACTCGAATATCTTCTCCTGAAATTCGGGAGGCATCCCGATCCCGCTGTCTTTCACGCGGAAATGAACCCGCACATACCCTTCTCCCCGAGGGGATTTCTCCTGCCTTAACGAGAAGAGTATTTCACCGCCCTCCGGTGTGAACTTATAGGCATTGGACAGGAAATTGATCAACACCTGGTTCAGCCTGACACTGTCACACAATACGCCCTCCGATATGATATCGGAGATCAGGATCTCAAACTTCTGTCTCTTTGACCTGGTCTGGGGCAGAATAATACTCACAATACTCTCCATGGTCTCCCGGAGTGAAATGATTTCCGGATTGAGCGTCATTTTACCGCTCTCAATCTTCGACATATCCAGGACATCATTGATCAGCCCCAGAAGGTGACGGCTTGACAGTGTGATCTTCCGCAGACAGTTCATCAGCTGGTTCCTGTCGTCCACATTCTCCGTGGCAATCGTCGTCATTCCAATAATCGCATTCATGGGGGTCCTGATATCATGGCTCATATTCGACAGGAACTCACTTTTTGCCTTATTGGCCTTAATGGCTTCATTACGGGCGGCTTCCGTCTCGGCAAGCTGTGCCTTCGACATCCTGTAATACAGGACAAACACAATGATAAAGATGATTAACATTCCCAGCAGGGCTATCAGGAAGGCGCTCACCCTCTGATTATCCAGCTTCTGCATAATGTGGTCCAGATCCTCAAAGGACATTACCGTTACCAGATACCATTCGGAGTAGGCAAGGGGCGTAACATACACGCATTTTGTCCCGCTGTGGGTGGTGACTATATCTGCGTAGAGCATTCTGTCAAGGATCGCCTCTTTTATATTTTCTTCATATGATTCCGCATCCTTACCATCTGTATCTTTCACTACAGTATAAATGCGGTCATAAAAATTGTCTTCCTCCGCCACACTGCTCTTAATGACAAAATCGCCGTTTCGCCTGATAATATGGGAATAGGAATCCACATCCCCATTGTCCAGGGAAAGTGTCGTGTAGATATATTCAAGGTCAATGCCGCCTACCAGGGCCACACTTTTATTTCCGTCCTTCATGTCATACTGACAGGGAACACCCAGCAGTACCAGGTCTAGTTCCTGTCCGAGAACATCCGCCACCGCTATCTTTTTGTCCCCCCTGATCAGATCATCCAGGAACGGTTCCGTGTCAGGTATGGACACCGGGGCGCCAAGGATCTGTTCAAAGCTGCCGTCTTCCGCCAGAAGCGCCAGGAACTTGAACTCCCTTGCCACAGCGCTTATCCGCATACTCTCCGCCAGCTCCGCGCCCTGAAGTTCTCCCTCCGGCGGCATGGTCTTTATGATACTCTCCACCTGTGCCAGTTTGATGTCTATGGTGGTCTGAAAGTGGCTTGATATCTGCGCACTCATTCTCTCCAGATACAGATCGCTGATCTCCGCGGTGGTGTCCCTGCTTCTCTGCGCCATTTGATTCATCAGAAAGAAGAAAATGAATGCGCACAAAATAATCATCAGGACAAAGCTGCCTATCACTATACGAGAACTCTTATTTTTCATTTCTGCATTACCTCTTTTTCTTACTCAAATACGAAACAAAACTTTTTGGATTAATTCCTGGAGCTCATGGATATCGATGGGTTTCGGAAAATGCGCATTCATTCCCGCATCCATGGACTTCTGGTAATCCTCCGCAAAAGCGTTGGCGGACAGGGCAATGATCGGAATACGCGCCAGCCGCCTGTCTGCAAACTGTCGGATCCTCCTTGCTGCCTCATGCCCGTCCATCACCGGCATCTGGATATCCATAAGGATCAGATCATAATATCCCGGCTGGGACTGCGCCACCTTTTCCAGCGCCAGGCTTCCGTTCTCCGCCGTTTCGACGAGAAATCCCTGTGTGGAAAGCAGTTCTTCTGCAATCTCCATATTGATCGCATTGTCTTCCACTAACAGGATCCTCTTTCCTTTCAGGCTCTCCTGGTCAAAAAGCTTCTCCGGTAAAGCGGAGCTGTCAGCTCCCTGCCCCTCCTGAAGCTTCAGGCGCAGACTGACAATAAACCGGCTTCCCTTCCCCGGTTCACTTTCCACCTCTATATCCCCTTTCATCAGATCCACCATATTTTTCACTACCGTAAGACCCAGGCCGGTTCCCGGCACACCGCTCTGGGTGGTATTGTTCTCCCGTTTGAAGGGATCGAACAGGCTGCTTAAAAATTCCTTTGAAATACCGATCCCGTCGTCCTCCACGATAAACCGGTACTTGCCATATCCCGGGAAATCATTCTCGGCTTCCTCGACGGCCAGGGAAATGTTTCCCCCCGGATCGGTGTACTTCACCGCATTGTCAAGCAGCTGGCACAATATCTCCTTAATGCGCATATAATCCGCGATCACCGCAAACCTTTTTATCCCCGATTTGTCCGACTGAAAATGCAGTGATTTCGCGTTGATCTCAAACATCATTGCCTTCTCTACATCCATGAGCAGCTCCGCCAGATGGCATTCGCTTTCCACCAGGTTCACCTTCCCGGATTCCATGCGGGTGATCTCAAGGGACTCATTCACAATAGCCAGCAGCTGTTCGCCGGATACACGGATCTTTCTGTTATATTCATCGATTCTGTCCGGCTCCATGATATGATTCCTGATCAGTTCCGTGTAGCCGATGATGGCGTTCAACGGCGTGCGGATGTCATGGGACATATTGGACAGAAATATGCTTCTCGCCAGATTGGCCGTCTCCGCCCGCTGTAACGCGGTCTGAAGAAGATTCTGCTTCTCAATCTGATCCGTGATATCTTTTACCACAAATAATGTAACGATATCTCCCGTATACTCGTTTTTACCAAGCAGCAATATGTAGAAACACAGGCGTTTCCTCCCCATTGCATCCAGGATCCAGCCCTCAAAAGTCTGCTCCAGCTCCCCTGTCTCGTAACACCGGACCAACCGCCCCAGGTCAAAAAACTGCCTGTACTCCGCCTGGGATTCCGGAACCACGTTCTGTGCGCAGAACTCTATATAATCCGTGTATTTCTTATGGGACTCCGGATTCATGTATTCAAACAGATTATAAATCTGTCCCTCCGACAATTGCAGGGCATCGCTGATAAATCTGTCCTTGCTCAGGTTAATCTCGAAAAAGGTGATGGCATCATACAAAATCGCTTTTTTATACTGGCTCTCCCTTACGTTGGCGTTGCGCAGCTCCTCATTGATCTTCTCCAGCTTATGCATCCTCTGCTTCATCCGGTCAGTGGCATCTTCTATAAATACCAGAAAAATGTCCCCAAAAGCCTCCGTGTGCAGGAAATGCCCATAATCCTCTATCCAGCGCACACTTCCGTCCTTCTGGATGATCCGGTATTCCACATAGTCCAGATCATATACGCTGTTTGCAATCTGTGTCGCAATACTCTCTTCCACACTATCCACATCCTCAGGATACACCATTCCTCTGAAAGTGTATCCCGTCAGATCCCGGAATTCCTCTTCCGTATCACAGCCGAAAATCCTCAGTATGGCTTTGTTGGCATAGATCAGTTCTTCCTTTCCGTCCGCATGGTAGATGAAAAAACCTCCCGGCATTTCCTCCAGGATCAGCTTCATCATGGGTATTGTCTTCTCTTCAAAATTCCTGAAAAAGTCCATGCTGCCCTTCTTCGTATATTTTGCCGGATTGCCTGTGCCATATAAATTTTCCATCTTACCCCTTATCCCCTATTTTATACCTTTACTGATTTCCTCTCCGCTGTCTCCGCCTGCGCTGCGCTTCATTTGCCCATGTGCAGATAAAGATAAAGAACAGCACAAAAGACCCTATAAGCGCCACAAAATATGCCGTGGCCGCAGGTGTCGAAGTCTGCACGCCTTCTACGTTTGCATACATTTTGCCGTTGGAAAGATATGCCGTAACCGTCGATCCCTCACGATAAGAGTAGGAATCATGCGCATTTTTCAGGTCATAGTCCTTTCCGTTATAGTTGACAACGATATCATATGTAGTCATCTCAGAACTGGAATTTCCCACTTTGATCGTTGTCTCTTTCGTCTCGGAACTGATTACCGTTACCTTTACCTCCTGATACTCCACATCGGCATTATCCATGGGACCCCTCAGCAGCACCGTCGCCACAATAAAAATAACCGTGATAATTCCTAATGCCCATACTTTTTTCATAGTTCTTCTCCTTTACCTCTCGATACTGGCACATCATTTCGCAAATAACTACACCGATCGCTTGCCTGCTTTTCTGAGTGACCGATCCGGTTATTTGTCGAATGATGTACTGGTCTGCAGCTGTATCCATTATAATTTAGAAAATGCAAAAAAACAATTAGTTTGTGTAAAACCAAAAGCCAATGAAGGGGTAGTAGAAAAATACTACCTCTTCCAACGGCAGGTAGTAGGAAGGTAGTATCTATATCCGCCTTGTAAAAACGGGTGTATACCCATAAAATAAAAATAGAAGTAACGGTAACCTGAAGGATTATATTAATAGTAGAAAGGCAGAGGTAAACGGGAATGAAAAAAAATTTAGTTAAAATCTACAGAAACAGAATACTGTGGTCAGTGGTGGGAATCCTCCTGGTATTATACGTCTTTATGGGGATGCATGGAATGCTACTTTTCCAGAGGATCGGCATGTACTTTGACGGGATCACCCCTGTATTTCTGGGGATGGCAATCCTGTTGACATTGTATATCTCCGGAATGGTAAAGGACTTTTTGAACGGCTTCCGGATCGCCTTTGCCAGAAAAGGAAGTTTCCCTGCGGAAAAGATCCGGCGGGCTGTAACCGCTTTCCGCTGCGCGGAGCGGACCGCCGTGGCCGCCAGCGCTGTCCTATGTCTCATCGGCTTTATGGATATGCTGTCTTCTTTTTTGCTGAATTCCAATGAAAGCAGCGCGGAACTTTACTTTCTTAATCTCAATATTCCATTGGGGATCCTTTCCTCCTATGCCATATATCCGGCGCTGTTCCTCCTGATCCTGACTCCGGTAAAGACAAGGCTGACGGCGGCATGATGAAAACCAGTAACGTCAAGAGGGGATCCGACATCCCTCTTGACATATTCATAAAATACGATAACACTACAAAACAGAGATCACACAGTAACTACTACATTGATTCACACTGTAACTACTCTCCTCCGAAAGCCCCATCAATTGCAACATTATTTCGACCTGATCACCATAACACACAACTACCCTGGCCTGTTCCCATGAAAACTCTTCCGGCACAGCGCCCTTTAATTGGACGATATTCTTAAACTCACCTGTAAGGGTGTCATAAGAATAAACCTGTGTGCGTCCATGTACTTCCAACCAGCATTCTGTAGCAAGATTGATTTCTTCATCACGAAAAGCACACACCACCTGGCTTTCTTCATCCGTATTGTCCAATATGTTCTGAAAATACACCCTTAACATCTGTCCGTCATAAGCATAATCCCTGGACATCTGATATGCTTTCGGCGCCTCAACCAGAAACAGAATTATCAAAACCGCAGAATATACAGTCCTTCTCCACTTATTCTGTTCAAAAATACGATAGCCCAATAACACAAATAAAAACGCATAGCCCACAACCCAGGGAATCATATAGCGCTCCCACATTAAACTCTTCGCATGGGCGATCAGTTGCACTGCCATTACATAAACGCCAATCACCGTAAACCCAAGATATTCCTTACGCAATTCCTTTGAAATTTCAAATACATACATGGCAATCGCAAATAAGAACACCCCTCCGGCTATCGTATAACTTCCCATATTAAATTTTAAGCTATACACAATACCTGACCAATAATCCGCCAAAGAGACACCTTCATGAAAGCCTGCATAGCTGACCTGATCTAATCCTACATAAAACACAATCATAATCACATTGATCATCATGGATAATGCGATTACAAGGTAAACTGCTATATTTTTCCTCAGACAATTGATAAGTTTCCCCCTATCGCAATATTCCAGCCAGATCTTCAGCGATGCAAACACCGGCATAAAAAGCGTAAAAGATTCCTTTACCAGTCCGCAAAGAACAGTTCCCACAACAATAGCGATATTATATGCCACGCTATTATATTTTTTATGATAACACTGTCTGGCAATAAGGCATAATGTAAAGGCGCACAACAGCAACCCCGTACTTTCCTGATTCGCACTGCGAAACCAGGGCGTGAACTGCCTGCCAAAAAGTATGATACTAACAAATAAAAAAGAAAGGATCCTGTTATATTTCAAATATCTGGCAACATAATATAAAAAATAGAAAGTCAATACTCCCTTTATCGCCGTATAATAATTCCACCAGGTCAATTCATCGCCAAACAGCCTACATCCCGTTACTCTTTCAGTCCAATACAAAGGGCGGTATCTTCCACCCGCAAAGTCATTGACTATGGCAGCTTTGATCGTCCCCGCCAAAGATGCATTATTTTCCGTAAAAGCCAGATGATAACGGATCAGCTCATGATCATCCAGCATATGAAATCCCGAAGTTATTGTCCCTGTCCTGTACAGAGTCCCAAAGACCAACAAAATACCTATCAATAAAACAGCAATACGTTCCACCCAACAGTTCTCTTTTATTTTCCAATATATCTCGGACATCCTCCGCTCCTTTCAAACATGCAGCCTTCTGTCTCAGGCTTACCTCCATTCTGCCCCCTCATATTCTTTCCTGATGCAAAATCCGTCTTTCAGACTCCCGGTACGCAGTTCAAGATAATCAAGTACCCATACATGCTGCGTTGATGGGAAATACTGATATCCCACGGTATCATCCGGCGGTTGGGGCACGTAAATTGTCACATTGCCCAGCTGTCTCTGATCCACCTCATGATAAGAATACTCTACAGGCCTTTTCCAGGGAATCGAACCATAAAACGACACTGTCTTCAGCAACAGCGCAACCCCGGCCGTCAAAACAACTGCCGCTCCAGCCTTAGGCAGCCAGCTGTATTTCCAGCCTGCCAGGAGTTTCCCTGACAATAAAGCCAGGGGAATCAGCATATACACCACCCCATACCTGATCAGCGGCGCTGAAATAAACCAGAAAACAAAGCTGACTACATTGACCGCCAGCAGGCTGAATGCCCACAATTTCTTCTTTTGCCGCAGACAGGCCAACCCATGTATCACTGTATACAAAACACAAAATAAGTTAGCGGCAAACACCACCTTATAGCCTGCACCTATATTCTGAAACCATATTGGAAACCACACGGAAAACGGCGCGTCATAATTCTCTCTGGCAGTCATTCCTCTTCCCCATGCCGTTATCTCCCTGCGGTCACCTTCCACCATCGCCAACGGCATTTTCCAATCCACATCAAAAATATCTATGGATGCATATGGGTATATAAGATAACCCGATATAATAACATTCCGCGCCAGAAACGGCAAAACGATAAACATTCCGGCAGCCAGGAACAAACCAATCTGCTTCCATTTTCTCTGGCGGATCAATTGAATGCCGGGATACACTGCAAGCAGCGCGATCATGGCAGTGGATAACTTCAGGGTTACAGACCACACTGCCAGCAGGCAAAGAATGCCATACTCCCGGATATCCTCACACTTGTCTTCCCATAATTCACACCATTTCGCGCTGATATACAAAATCATGCTTAATGCTGAAATATCTGACCCCGGTGACGAGATCTGCCATCGATTGTCAAACATACATAAATAAAAGATAATACATAGTTTTATCAGATCCGAACTTTTAATTCTTTCGCCCTTTTTGAAAATACTCAGACTCATAATGGCATAACATAACATTACAAATACAATAAATCCATTCATCGTATGCAATGACTGATTTACAGCAAATTTCATACTGAAAAGAGCCTGCAGGCAGAAAAAAGCACTGTTATATGCCAGACGATGGTGCAGATTACCCAATCCCTTCACCACACCATACTCTTCAATCCATCGGATGCTCGGCGCATGATATCCATCCGTATCGGAATGAAAGGTATATTGTATCGTCAATATTAGGATGACACCCGCCAATACAATCAAAAACAGCAGCCAATACCACTTGGTCGTCTCTATCTGCTCCCTGCAATACTTCCATACTTTTTTCCGTAAAATAAGGAGTATCGCCAGGCATCCAATCATTAAAATAACAGTAGAGACTCCCCCCACTTTATAAAAAAGGCTGAAAAATTGTGCATACACGGTCAATACACATAAACCTGTCATAAGATACAGGTCCAGGCTCCGTTCTTTTCCCAATTTCTGGGGAAAAATGCATTTTAGCACCAAAAAACCGCATAAAAAGGCCGCTGCTCCGATCCATATCCAGCTGATAAACGCCAATAACATCTACAGGTTTCCTCCATCAGTCAATCCGTCCTGCTTAATTTATCACCGTGCAGTCCCCAAAGTCCCCAATGATCCGGACTGACCCCATTGCAGAAACTGCCTTTGCGAATCCCGCAATCAGAATATTATTTTATCAAAGTTTCCTGTCTTATGCAAGAATGCTGTAAATAATTGTAAGTATAAAGATACTGTTGAAATAAAATACCAGCTATGTTACAATGCACTTAAGTGTTAAAAGCAATATTCTGATTCTTTTTCAGCATTTGGGAGAATACGATGAACTAATTTCAGGGATTTATTCCGGTTTTATTTTATGGCAGATTACCAAATACGGCTATGTTACCATGAAATATAACCGGATTTTTATACATACCTATTAATATATCAGGAAAAAGGAGAAACAAAATGCGGAAAAGTGTAAAACTGATGGTCGGAACCCGAGTGGCGGCAGCTTTTCTATCCATGATGCTGTTCAGCGTGCTGACCACAACAAACATTATCAACGTGGATCATTCCGAGGAGAACAACAGTATGGTAAACGCCCTTCTGACACGGGCTCAGAAAGCGGAGGCCGCCCACTATAAATGGGCCAGCAATCTCAGCAATGCCCTGTATGCAGGCATGGAGTTCACAGGCAGCACAGATCCCACCGGCTGTGTGCTGGGGCAGTGGATCTACGGCGAGGCCGGTACGGACGACGAAGCAATCCTCAAACTCCGTTCCCAACTGCAGCCTCTTCACGAAGAACTTCACCAATCTGCAGTCTATGTGCTGGAATTGTATGAAACCGACCCCGCGCAGGCACAGCAGTATTACCAGGAGACAATCCAGAGCAACCTGACCGTCCTTGTAGGGATGCTGGACGAAGTGATAGACCAGTGTACTTCCCTGAACGAAGCAAGCGCGGCGCATATGCGTGAAATTATCTCGACCATGCATATTGAAACGGCCGCAGGACTCGCTCTGGTTCTGTTCTGCCTTTTAAGCCTGGTATTATATGTCATGAAACGTATCGTGAAGCCGATCCTAATAATTACCAGTAAAACCAGACCCTTACAGGAGGGCTGCCTGAAGATAGACCTGAATTACCGACACAATGATGAAATTGGTGATCTGGCAGGGACACTCAAACAATCCCTGGAACAGACCAACCAGTACGTGGAAGACATCAACCGTATCATGCACGAGCTTTCCACAGGTAATTTCAATGTGACGACCTCCGTTCCCTTTATCGGCGACTTCCGTTCCATTGAGGAATCCATCGACAGCTTTACGACTTCGCTCTCATCGGCCATGTCCAATATAAATAAGGTACAGCATGAAGTCTTTGATCACGCGCAGAATCTTTCCAACAGCTCCCAGATGTTGGCTCAGGGGGCAACGGAACAGGCCAGTGCGGTGGAGGAATTATCCGCTACCCTGAACGATCTGTCCAGAAGTGCAAAGCAGAATATCGACATGGCGTCCCAGGCGCAGGACAATGCCCAGCTTACCGGCGATCAGGTTACCCTCAGCAGCCAGCAGATGGAGCTGCTTGTGGAGGCCATGCAGGATATCAGCACTGCTTCCACCCAGATCGAGAAGATCATTTCCACCATTGAGAATATTTCTTTCCAGACCAATATTCTCGCACTGAATGCAGCGGTTGAAGCAAGCAGGGCCGGCGAATCCGGCAGGGGCTTCGCTGTGGTGGCCGAAGAAGTGCGCAGCCTTGCAGGCCAGTCTGACCAGGCTGCCAAGGCGACCAAGGATCTGATCGAAGGCTCTGTGAAAGCTGCTGAACGGGGCAATCAGATTGTGTCAGAGGTTTCTTCTACCTTACAGAGGACGATAGATTTAGTGCTTCAATCCAACACTGCCATTGGCGAGATTACCGACGCGGTACATACAGAAGCAATTGCCATTTCCCAGGTAGCGGAAGGTCTCGAGCAGATCTCCGCCGTAGTACAGACAAATTCCGCCAACAGCGAAGAGTCCGCAACCGTCAGCGTGGAACTGTTTGAGCAGGTCAACCTTTTACAGGAGCAGACCAGCGGCTTCCGGCTGAAGTAGGTTTTGAACATAATTTATTTAGAAGAAGTGAAATATAGTTATTACGGGTGGAGCGGGATACTGCTCCACCTTTTAGTATTTGCATTGACAAGTAACGACAAACGCGTTACAATTTGGCTGAAGGAGATGATTTGATATGGAAAAAACAGCAACCTTAAACTTAAGAATAAATCCAATCGTGAAACAACGAGCTGAAGATGTCCTTACACGATTAGGTATTCCGATGTCTACGGCAATTGATATGTATCTCAATCAAATTTCATTAACAGGAGGTATCCCTTTTGCAGTAACATTGCCAAACGCCCCTTCTGTTCTTAATGCAGATATAATGACAGCAGAGGAAATTCATAAAAAATTACAGGAGGGATATGATGATATACAGACAGGCAGAGTGCAGGATGCTGTTTCTGCTTTTACGAAATTTAGAGAGAGCCATTAGACATGAGGCAATATAAGGTACAAATCACAGATAAAGCATTAGCGGATATGGAGGAAATCTATAACTATATTGCAATGCAACTCCAAGCACCGGGAAACGCAATAGGACAATATAACCGGATTGCAAATACAATTGAGGAGTTAAACATGTTTCCCCAAAAAGCAAGACTTATGGAATTTGAGCAGGAACATGCAATAGGGCTAAGACAGTTAATGGTAGATAATTATTCCATTTTCTATGTAATTGAGAATGAGAAAGTTATTGTAATGAGAGTATTATATAGCGCATCTGATATTGAGGAAAGGTTGAAGGATTAAAAAAGTATGATGAAAGCGGATAGAAGAAGCGAAAACAAAGAAATTTGAGGAATAGATCCAGGAAATAAGATCGAGAAATTTAGATAGCAACATAAAAATGAGGTCAAAAATGAAAAAAATATGTAAAATATGCCTGCTGTCTGCCGCTGCATTCCTTCTGCTATGCGGTTGCGGAAAGCTTTTTGATACGAAAGAAGAGGAAATCAGTTCCTCACAGGATATTGCCGTATCCTCCTCTCCGGAGACCACGGAAGCTGCTGCCGCAGTAACCTTCGAGGGACTGGACATGACAGGAAATACGGTATCTTCCGACATTTTTTCTGCTTCAAAGCTCACCATGGTAAATGTGTGGGCCACCTACTGTAACCCCTGCCTGCGGGAAATGCCGGGGCTTGGCGAACTGGCCGGGGAATATGATCCCGCGGAATTTCAGATCATTGGCATTATCAGTGATGTCCAGGAGGGCGCAGACCAGAAAACGATGGATTACGCCTCAGGCCTGATTCAGCGGACAGGAGCGGATTACACTCATCTGGTTTTAAACGAATCCGTATATTATGCACTTCTCACGGATGTGTCCGCCGTTCCCACCACCTTTTTCATTGATGAAGAAGGGGTGATACTGGATACAGTAATCGGTTCCATGGACAAATCAACGTGGGAGGAAAAGATCAATGCGCTTCTGGAAGAGCAATAGACAATATGCATGGTTGGCAGGGGTGCTGATCGGCATCCTGTGCCTTGGCATGGGCGCCGTCGGGGATCAGTTTTCTGTCATATGGAAAAAAGCAGTGATGATCTGCATGGAATGTATCGGGATCGGGTGACATGATGAAGAAATTACGGCTGACGGTACAGCTTCTTTTTACCATTCTTACAAACGGATATGCTTACGGCTTCCTGAACGGAAAAATATATCAGGGAAAGCTGAAATACACCTGTGTTCCGGGATTAAACTGTTACTCCTGCCCCGGGGCGGTGGCTTCCTGTCCCATCGGGGCGCTACAGGCACTGCTGAACCGGCAGGGCTTCCGGATCCCCTTTGCGGCTTTGGGATTTTTCTTCCTGTTCGGAAGCCTCCTGGGGCGTTTTGCCTGCGGCTGGCTGTGCCCTTTCGGACTGGTGCAGGATCTTCTGCATAAAATACCCCTGTTTCATAAGCAGAAACGGCTGCCTTTTCACTCTGCCTTAAAATACGGGAAATATATGGTTCTGGTCCTGCTGGTATGTATTGGTTCCCTGTTCTTGTTCGGAGGCTTTGCCAAGGTTCCAGCCTTCTGCAAATTTCTGTGTCCCTCGGGAACGCTATTTGGCGCAATCCCTCTCCTCGCTGCCAATGAAATGCTGCGCAGCCAGGCGGGAGGGTTGTTTCTCTGGAAGCTGGGAATTTTGATCTTTATTCTGGTTCTTTCCATAAAAGTATACCGGCCCTTCTGCCAGTATCTGTGCCCTCTGGGCGCGATCTATGGCTGGTTCAACCGGTTCAGCCTTGTGCAGATTCACTGGGAAGAGGAACGATGCATTTCCTGCGGCGCCTGTGAAAATGCATGCCCTGTATCCCTTACTGTCGGGGAAATTTCCCGCTCCCCCGAGTGCATCCGATGCGGCAGGTGCGTGGGTGCCTGCCCTCAAAAATGCCTGCATCTGACAGGAACAGAAAAAAGCAGGCAGACAAGACAGAAGAAAAGCACCTAAGCTTCTCTTAGGTGCTTTGTACTTCTTCCTGGTTTATTGGAGTATATCATACTTTTATTTTGCAAAATTTACAAAATCTTCCTGATACATTTCATAGTCAACAGATGTTTGCAGCTCACCCAGTTGATTTTTCCACGAGTTCTCTCTCACCCGTACTTTTTTAAAACCAAGTTCTTCATAAACATGCTGAGCCCTTTTGTTGTTCATATTTGTATCAAGAATTATTTTTTTGTATCCCATATCCTTGAACAAAGAAGAGATTAGCATACTTAAAAGTATTTTTCCATACCCCTTGTCATGCTCTGAAAAATCACAAATCTTAATTCCGATTTCGACGGTATTTTCCCCATCCTTGCCGTAGTTCATTTCGCCAATCGGCCTTTTATCAAGTTCGATAATCAGACGCCTGTCTTCATCCGTGTCTCTTTTGAGACGTTCGGCAATTTGATAAGACGTTTCACCCGTTCCCTTTGGAAAACCTGCATGCGCCATTATTTTTCCGTCATTCCACCACAATGATAATAAATCTGCGTCTTCGACAGTTGCATTTCTGATTGTTAAATTTTTGTACTGTAATAACATTTTAAAATCCTCCGTTTTATTCGGGAGGGTTAAAATAATGTTTCCCTCCCATTCTCCTTTTTCTTCATTAAACCATGTATTCTATTTCTCATATAAAATCACTCCTTCCAAATTTAAGTGTGTTAACATTTCCAAAATATGATACTATCACATTTTCAGCTATTGCGCAATAGTCTCCAACAGATCCTTCAAGATATCTGTAACAGTTCAGCCTTCGCCAAACTGTTACGAAGATGCACACAAAATGAGTTTTCAACTCATTTTGGCGCCTGCAAGTCTCGCAAAATTGCACAGGGAAGCAATTTTGACTTCGCGATGCCGTATGGCTGAACTATTACAGATATCTTTCATTTACAACGATATATTTTCACATTCTTCCACAGAAACCGCCTCCTGCACCTCCGCTTCCATATTCGGATCGATCTCATAAGAGAAGCCGGTAAAGGAAATATTGCGGGCGTTTCTGGCATAGACTGCCCGAAGGGAATCCTCCAGGATCAGATTGTCGGCATTGGGCCGCAGGTCATGGTACTGCTTCGGCCAGTCAGTCTTCCTTGTCAGATGGATATGCACGTTTTCAAAGGCAATATCGCTGATATTCTTTTTCCCGTCACCGTAGATCAGGATGCCGTTCTCGCCATACGCATTGATATTCTGGAAGCGGACATTCCGGATATACCCGATCTCCGTATCCTCACGCCGCTTCACCGCGGTGATGGCAATGGACTCCGCCTTTCCCCACCAGTGCGCGGTGGAGAACATACGGGTCTCAATATTGAGGTTGGAAAAAATCACGTTCTCAATGGATCCCTTATCCCGCAGCTGCAGGGAAATAGCCCTGTTGGTCCGGCTGATGCAGCAATTGTCCACCGTGATGTTGCGGAAAGGCGCCTCGCTCTCCGAGCCGAATTTAATGGCGGCGCTGGTGGAGATCAGGGTACATCCGGACACCACAATATTTTCACAGGGACCATACTCCATCGCCCCTTCCGTATTTTTAAATACAATGCAGTCATCCGCGCACTGGATATGGCAGTTTGTGATCCGGACGTTGCTGCAATGGTCAGGATCGATCCCATCGCAGTTCGCCAGCCGCAGGTTATTGAGAATGCGGATTCCATCGATCAGCACATCCCTACAGCCCACCAGGTGGGTGGTCCAGAAGGCGCTCCCGGTAAGGGTCACCTGGTGCAGCGTCAGATGGGTGATATGTTCCAGGAATAAAAGGGGAACCCTGGGGTAAAAGGAACCGTCTATATGCCAGGGACTCACATTCCCGTAAAAAATCTCCTCATTCCCGTCAATCTTTCCGAACCCGGTAATGGCAATATTCTCACAGTCCTTCGCATACAGGAAATAAAGGCTGGGCTTGCCGCTGTAGTCGCACATGTTATAAGTAGGCGTGTCCACCTCCTTCAGTTCAGAACGTCCCACACCGAACAGGTTAAAATCCTCCAGGGTATCGCTCCCCTTTAATATGGCTCCCATCTCCAGATGCAGTTCCACATTGGATCTCAATACCAGGGAGCCGCTGCGGTAGACATGCCCGCCCGAAAGCAGCACCCTTCCTCCTCCTGCCGTCGAACAGTCGTCGATGGCCTTCTGAATTGCGGGGGCATCATTTGTGGCATTATCGCCCTTTGCCCCATATGCCAATACATCATAGATCATTTAGTTTACCTTGCCTTTCTAAACAATTGCACCTTTCTGACGAAACTTCGAATCCGATAAGCCAGGAAACGTGCGTCGGATAAAAATATAGAAGCTCCTTATGGGACGGCGGACACCTAAATTACAAACTTGTCCATCAGATCCGCCATGCGCTCCACCTGCCCGCTCTGTTCCTGGCTGATTGCCGCCGTTTCCTCCGAGGTGGCGGCATTGTCGTCCACCGCTGACGAAATATTGCCCAGATCCGCGTCAATCTTTTGCATATATTGCACATTCTGGCTTAACAGATCGGAAATCTGGGACATCTTCTCCGTGGCCAGCTTTGCCCCGCCCATTACCTCACTCATATTTTCGGCGGTTTCATCCGCAATCCTGTTTCCTTTTTCCACTGCTGCCACGGTAGTTTCTATCAGCAGGGTAGTTTCTTTCGCAGACTTCGCAGACTCCTCCGCAAGGTTCTTGACCTGCTCTGCCACCACCGCAAACCCTCTTCCCGCCTCTCCTGCGCGGGCCGCCTCAATGGCGGCATTCAGAGAAAGCAGATTTGTCTGGGTAGCAATTTCATCAATTGCCCCGATAATGGTATTGATTTCTTCCGAACACTTCTTTATCTCATCGATGGCATCCTTCAATTCATGCATTTTCTCATTGCCGGCGGACAGAGTCTGCCCTGCACGGGAAGCAATATCTACACATTCCCTTGCATCATTTGCATTTTTTTCCATATCCCCGTACAGATTTTCCGTCAGTGTGGACAGGTCATAAACCGTCGTCGCCTGTACGGTACAGGAATCAGCCAGATTTGTGGCCGCGTCCGCCAGCTGCAGGGAACCGCTCTTGATCTGTTCTGACAGATCGCGGAGATTGCGCAGCGTATGACGGATCTCCCCGCTGATCTTATAGAAAGAATCCCTGATGACAGAGAACTCTCCCACATAATTCTGTTCCAGGGCAATGTCATAATTTCCATTTCCCATCTGCTCCAGCACGGATGTAATCTCGCCAATGATTTTAACCAGATTTTCCTTCATAAAATGAATGGCCGCAACCATTCTCCCAACCTCACTGTCATCCTCCACCATATCAAAGGGCTCGTGGAAATCTCCCCCCGACAGGGCAACCATCTGGTTGGATACTTTCTGGATCGGCACCAGGAGCTCTTCCCTGGCAAACTTATTGGATGCCAGTATCTGTCGCATCACATATATAAAGGACAGCAGAAAGAGCAGTTCCACTGTAACCTGAACGACTACCAACACATTCTTCTTACCGGAAAGCCTGTGCAGGATCCGGTTAATCGCCTCATCGGTCTGTGAATTGATAACCGCAATATCAGCCTCATACCGCTCCCCAAACACATACGAGATCGCCAGTTCCTGATCCCCGGAGGATGCAGCTTTCATAGCTTCTTCTTCCAACGGGACAAGCGCATCGGACAATTCCGCAATATGCTCCATTTCACTCCATTCCGCGTCGGTGATATCATTTCCTTTCAGACCTTCCCAGGCAATGTCCCTGTTCCTGTCTTCATTCAGTTCCCGCATATAATCGTTATAATATTGCTTATTGCTGGTAACGGAATATGCCTGTACCGCATATGTAAGAGCCTTTGATCCCAGACGGTACTGGTTCAGAAACTGGGTCGTTTCCAGCCGGTCCGCCTCCACAAGCGTGGTATAGAAGTTTATTACAATGGAGATTACAAGCATGATGCCTCCCAGCATCAATGCCGTGACCGATTTTTGCACAATCATGCGCAGATGAAGCTCCTGGCTGTTTTTACCGAGTGTACCGATTTCTTCTTTGTTCGGATTGTCCATATTCTTTCCTCCCTCATTTCCCAGTCTGTCCAGATTGCCCTGTCAAATTTGCATCCATTGTCTAATTTTAACAAATATTACTCGTCATGTCTATATTTTTTGGGCAAAAAGACTTATTTGAATGTTTTACAATCCCTCCTTGTCCGTCTCCCTTGTATCACCTTCTGCCGCCTTCCTCGCCAACCGGCACACGCACTCCACGTGCGGCGAGTGTGCATTTTAGATGCACTTTCTCGTGACTTATTCGTTAAGACTTGAATTTTTATGATGCTATGGCATTTGCTGCTAACTGTAATTTTACCATAGTTTGCTGTTTTCGGGTAGGTTTTCCGAAAATGAAATGGGCAGAAGAAAACCCCCAAATCTTGTTTGACTTGGAGGCGTTATTCTATCCATTTACCCTTTAATTTGCCTATAATCGATACACATTTTATACTTATCATCACTATACGACCCCGTGCTTATTTTTTATTATCCAAACAGAAATATATCCAACCATAACAGCTTCTACCTCTTCTTTATCCTTATTGATAGCTGCCGCTATCTGCTCTGCTGTAAATCCATTATTATGCATCGTTATAATTATCTCTGCTTCAGCCGCAGCCTTTCCAATTGCAATCCCCTTATCCTCAATGCCCTGACTCAGATTACACATAACGCTCACATCCTTTCTAAAACTCTCCTCAATAGGAATATCGTATTCTTCTTCGATTATGTTTAACTTCTCATCTATTGTAAGTTCTTTTGACAGCAATGCTCCAAGCAGACGATGCAGTTCATATCTTTCATCATGCCCCGGAAGTTCCTCCGCTAACCCAATCATTACAATGTTCAGCAGATCCAGTTTTCCCTTCCATTCATAGACACCAAGCACATTATCTTTTGTAAGATGAATATGATTCATAGTATTTTCTTCCATATTCATACATACCCATATCG
>CANDMD010000052.1 GCA_947385725.1 uncultured Lachnospiraceae bacterium
CCATACCCTGGACGGTCAGCTGCCCATGCCCGTGTGCGATGCCACGGAGGACAATTACTATGTGCAGGAGGGCGCCTTGTTCTTAAACTATGACAGAGAGCAGATGCAGAATCTGTTTGAGAGAGCCGCGGAACAGGGCAGGACGGATGTCACCGTGAAGTGCACGGACTTGGCCGGCTATCAGGAAATCCTGTCCGTCATGATCGACGGACAGGAGATCTTTGATTATCTGCCCGAAAATGACGGGAGGGTGGCATACGCCCAGAATGATGATCAGCTTTCCTTGACATTTTGGGTGACAAATGAGTAGATAATATGATATACTGAGTAGTAATGAAATTTGTAACTGTTCAGAGGGTGTTTCCGCGAAGGACGGGGTTTTGGACAGTGACTGAAATTTGTACCTGCGGGCCGCAGGTTACGGAAAGGTATGGTTACCTGTATGGAAAAAGAAACGGATAAGAGTGCAGTTGTATTGAAAGCCGAGGAAAATACCGGCGTAGTGCAGATCGCCGACGATGTGGTGGCGATGATCGCCTCCCTGGCGACTACGGAGGTGGAAGGAGTCAGCTCCATGGCGGGAAATATCACCAATGAACTGATGAGCAAGGTGGGCATGAAGAAACTGACCAAGGGCGTCAGGGTAAACGTGCAGAACGGCATTGTAAATGTGGATCTGGCATTGACCATGGAGTACGGCTATAATATTCCGGCTACCTGCCAGATGGTTCAGAACAAGGTCAAGGCAGCCATTGAGAACATGACCGGCCTTACCTGTACCGACGTGAATATCCGCATTGCGGGCGTGAGGGTAAAATAAAGTTTTCAGCTAAAGGATAAGATACCAATGGGACGACATGAGCAGAGAGAACAGGTATTTATGCTTCTATTTCGTGTGGAATTTCATGATCCGGGGGACATGACCCGGCAGGAGAAGCTGTTTCTGGAGGATAATGAGGCGGTTACCCGGGAGAAGGATGCCGCTTACATTGAGGCGAAGGAACAGGCAGTCCGCGGGAAGATAGCGGAAATAGACAGGATCATCAATGAGAATACGGAAGGATGGAACACTACCCGTATGGGCAAGGTGGAGCTTACCGTTCTCAGGCTTGCCATCTATGAGATGTTGTATGACGACGACATCCCTGCGGGCGTGGCCATCGACGAGGCGGTGGAGATCGCGAAGAAATACGGACAGGAAAATGCCGGCGGTTTTGTCAATGCGGTCCTTGCGAAAATTATGAAGCTGGGTGATTAACATTCGGAGTGTATATACAGTCGGACAACTGAATTCCTATATTAAAAATATGTTCACGCAGGATTACCTTTTGCAGAGCCTCTCTGTAAAGGGGGAGGTCAGCAACTGCAAATATCACACATCGGGACATGTTTATTTTTCATTAAAGGATCCTAAGGGCGCCATCAGCTGCGTTATGTTCGCAGGGTACCGGCGGGGTCTTTCTTTTCGTCTGGCAGATGGACAGCAGGTGATCGTGGACGGCGCGGTGGACGTCTATGAGCGGGACGGGAAATATCAGATGTACGCAAAGCAGATTTCCCTGGACGGCAGCGGCCAGCTCTATGAGCGGTATGAACGGCTGAAGCGGGAGCTGGAGGAATTGGGCATGTTTGCCCCGGAATATAAGCAGCCCATCCCCAGGTATATCAGGACTCTGGGGGTGGTTACCGCGGATACTGGCGCAGCGGTGCGGGATATCATCCAGATCGCCCGCCGGCGGAATCCCTGTGTGCAGGTCATTCTCTGCCCCGCCATCGTCCAGGGGGAAGCGGCAGTGCCCAGCATTGTGAACGGCATCCGCAGGCTGGAGCGGCTGGGGGTGGATGTGATGATCGTAGGCAGGGGCGGCGGATCCATCGAAGATCTCTGGGCTTTCAATGAGCGGGATGTGGCCCAGGCGGTGTTCGACTGTTCTGTTCCCGTGATCTCCGCAGTGGGTCATGAGACGGATACCACCATCATCGACTTCGTATCAGACCTGCGGGCACCTACGCCCTCCGCGGCGGCGGAGCTGGCTGTGGCGGATATTCGGGAGATCCTTCGTGAAATCGCGTCCGCGAAGGAGGGGCTGGACAGGCTGATGAGCCGTAAGCTGCAGGAGAAAAAAATGCTTTTCCGCCAGGCGGAACTGAAGATGAAGCTGCTGGGGCCGGCCAACCGGATCAGGGAGCAGCGGATGCGGGCTTTGCAGACAGAGGAGCGGCTCCAGGAGCGGATGCAGCGTATCCTGGAAAACAGGAAGAACAGGTTTCTGCTCTGTCTGGAACGGTTGAAGGGGCTTTCCCCCCTTGAGAAGCTGAGCAGCGGATATGCTTATATGACCAATGGAAAGGGTGACAATATCCGTTCCGTCTCACAGGTATCCCCGGGTGAGAATGTGATGATACAGGTGAAGGACGGGCAGATCGGTGCCACGGTCACCCACATACAGGGAGGCGCTTTGTAATGGGAAAAAAACAGGAAACCTACAGCCTGGAGGAAAATTTTTCCAGACTGGAAGAAACCATGGAACGGCTGGAACAGGAGGATCTTCCCCTGGAGGAGGCTTTTCGGGCGTACAGCGAGGGAATGGCGATCCTGAAGCAGTGCAACGATCAGATAGACAGGGTGGAAAAACAGGTACTGAAATTGAATGAAGACGGGCAGCTGGAGGAATTTGAGGATGGAAGCACAGGAGTTTAACGAAATTCTGCGGGAAAAGACCAGGATGACGGAGCGGATCATCAAAAGCTTTCTCCCAGAGGAGGCGGGCTACCAGAAGACGGTGATCGAGGCCATGAACTACAGCATGAACGCGGGCGGGAAGCGGCTGCGTCCCCTGCTGATGGAGGAAACCTTTCTTTTCTGCGGCGGCAGGGAGGAGGACATGCCTCTTCTGGAGCCTTTCATGGCGGCCATCGAGATGATACACACCTATTCGCTGGTCCACGACGATCTGCCGGCTATGGATAATGACGAATACCGCAGGGGAAAGAAGACCACATGGAGTGTCTACGGGGAAGCCCTGGGGATCCTTGCGGGAGACGGGCTGCTGAACCTGGCCTTTGAGACGGCGCTGCAGTCCCTGGAGTTTTGCAGCGGCGCGGCCAGGGAATACCTGACCACGGCGCCCAGTCCGGAATACCACCTACAGCGTCTGACGGCGGCCCTGGGGATCCTTGCGGGGAAGGCGGGCATTTACGGCATGATCGGCGGGCAGACGGCGGATATTGAGGCGGAGGAGCAGGAGGGAAGCCTGGAGAAGGAGCAGCTTCTGTTCATCCATGCCCACAAGACGGCGGCCCTGATACAGGCGGCCATGATGATCGGCGCCGTGATCGCCGGAATGGCGGAGGAGGAGCCGCTGGAGCAGATCGGGAAATGCGCCTACAATATCGGCATCGCGTTCCAGATCCAGGATGATATCCTGGATGTGACGGGGAACAGTGCGGAGCTGGGCAAGCCTGTGGGCAGCGATGCGCAGAATCATAAGCAGACCTATGTGACGGTCAACGGCCTGGAGCAGTCCATGAAAGAGACAGAGGATCTGACAAATGAGGCGATAGCGATACTGGACTCTATGGAGGGGAAAAACGACTTCCTGAAGGAATTACTGCTGTCACTGGTGCACCGCCGGAAATAGAGGATAAAGGTTAGAGGTATAGCTATGTTTTTGGAAACCATTGAGAAACCCAATGATATCAAGAGTATCGCCAGGGAAGACTACGGGGAACTGGCCCAGGAGATCCGGGATTTCCTGATCCGGAAGATCAGTGTGACCGGAGGGCATCTGGGCTCCAATCTGGGAGCGGTGGAGCTGACCATGGCGCTGCATCTGGCGCTGAACCTGCCGGAGGATAAGATCATATGGGATGTGGGGCACCAGTCCTACACCCACAAGATTCTCACGGGGCGGCGGGACGGATTTGAATCATTGCGCCAGTTCCATGGCCTGAGCGGTTTCCCCAAGAGAAAGGAGAGTGACTGTGACGTGTTTGACACGGGGCACAGTTCCACTTCCATATCCGCGGGCCTGGGCATGGTGAAGGCAAGGGAACTCAAGGGAGAGAAGAGCACCATTGTGTCCGTCATCGGCGACGGCTCCCTGACGGGAGGCATGGCTTATGAGGCTTTGAACAATGCGGCAAAGCTGGAGAGCAATTTTATCATTATACTGAATGACAACAATATGTCGATCTCCGAGAATGTGGGAGGTGTATCGAAATATCTGAACAATATCCGTACTGCCAGCGGGTATCTGGATCTGAAGGAGGGCATCTATAATGCGCTGCTGGGGACCAAGAGGGGCGACAGCACCATCAGCCGCATCCGCAGGGCCAAGAGCAGCTTTAAACAGCTGGTGATCCCGGGCATGTTCTTTGAGGATATGGGAATTACCTATCTGGGTCCCGTGGACGGCCATAACATTGAGGGCATGGTGAGGGTCATCAATG
Source organism: uncultured Lachnospiraceae bacterium (assembly GCA_947385725.1). Classification (GTDB taxonomy): domain Bacteria; phylum Bacillota; class Clostridia; order Lachnospirales; family Lachnospiraceae; genus Acetatifactor. The sequence continues at coordinate 4,453 of CANDMD010000052.1, forward strand.
AGGCCAGGCGTGTGAAGCGGGCGGTGCTCATCCATGTGATCACCCAGAAGGGAAAGGGATATCTTCCGGCGGAACGCCACCCTGCCAGATTCCACGGCGCGGAGCCCTTTGACATTGAGACGGGAATCCCCTCCAAACCCAGGACGGAGGCAAATTATACGGATATTTTTTCCACGGTTATGTGCAAGCTGGGGCAGAGGGATGAGCGGATCGTGGCGATTACGGCGGCCATGCCTGACGGCACAGGGCTGAAACGGTTCCGCAATATGTATCCCGACAGGTTCTTTGATGTGGGGATCGCGGAGGAACATGCGGTGACTTTCGCGGCGGGGCTTGCGGCGGGCGGTATGAAGCCCATTGTGGCAGTGTATTCCTCCTTTTTGCAGAGGGCTTACGATCAGATCCTGCACGACGTGTGCATCCAGAACCTTCCCGTGGTCTTCGCCATTGACAGGGCGGGGCTGGTGGGCAGCGACGGCGAGACCCACCAGGGGATCTTTGACTTTACATATTTATCCGGCATACCCAATATGCATATCTGTGCGCCCAAAAATAAATGGGAGCTGTCGGACATGCTGAAATTCGCGGTGCGGTTTGGCGGCCCCATAGCGATCCGCTATCCCCGGGGAGCGGCATACGCGGGGTTGAAGGAGCATCGTGCGCCTGTGGAGCTGGGGAAGGCGGAGTGGATCTATAAGGAGTGGGAGATCGCCCTCTTTGCGGTGGGAAGCATGGTGAAGACCGGCGAGGCGGTACGGGACGCGCTGAAGGCACAGGGCAGGGCAGTGAGCCTGATCAATGCCCGCTTTGTAAAGCCCATCGACGAGGAGGCCATTGAGGAAGCCTGCAGGGATCATATGCTGATTGTCACCCTGGAGGAGAATGTGGCCAGCGGGGGTTACGGCGAGAAAGTGCTGGATTACATGAACCGGTCGGGGCTTCGGAACCGGTTCCTGGGGATCAGCATTCCCGATGCCTATGTGGAGCATGGCAATGTGGAGCTGTTAAAGAGGGAGATCGGCATTGACGCGGACAGCATTGTCAGGAGGATCTTAGCGTGAGAGGAATTTGCTCATGCGGGAGATGCGCTGACGCGGCGCGTGGAAAGGTTGTTTGATGCATGAAGGAACGTCTGGATGTTATTTTGGTAAACCAGGGTTATGCCGTCTCCAGGGAGAAGGCGAAGGCCATTATCATGTCGGGCAATGTCTATGTTGACGGACAGAGGGAGGACAAGGCAGGCACGGCCTTTGACCCGGCGAGGATCCGGCTGGAGGTCAGGGGCAGTACCTTGAAGTATGTCAGCCGGGGCGGATTAAAGCTGGAAAAGGCCATGGAGAAGTGGCAGTTCGAACTGACGGAAATGGTGTGCATGGATATCGGCTCCTCCACAGGGGGATTTACGGACTGCATGCTGCAGAATGGGGCGGCGAAGGTATACTCCGTGGATGTGGGGCACGGGCAGCTTGCCTGGAAACTGCGCAGTGACCCCAGGGTGGTCTGCATGGAGCAGACGAATTTCCGCTATATGGCGAGGGAGGATATTCCGGAGGAACTGGATTTCGCCAGTGTGGACGTATCCTTTATCTCCCTGACCAAGATCCTGATCCCCGCCAGGAATCTCTTAAAGACCGGCGGCCAGATGGTGTGCCTGGTCAAGCCCCAGTTCGAGGCGGGACGGGGCAAGGTGGGCAAGAATGGCGTGGTCAGGGAGCCGGAGATTCACAGGGAAGTGATCGGGAAGATCGTGGACTACGCGGACAGCATCGGGTTTGCCGTGCTGCATCTGGAATTTTCTCCCATCAGGGGTCCTGAGGGAAATATCGAATATCTGCTTCATCTGAAGAAAGAACAGGAGCCGTCCGAAGAGATCCATGAGTTGACAGAGCGTGACGCGGAGGAGAGACTGCAGCACATCATAGAAGGGAAAAGCGGCCTTTCCCATGGGGAAGTATGGGAGAAGCTGATCAGGGAGACGGTGGAAAGCTCCCACAAAATGTAGGAGGTGTACTTACTTATGAAACTTATGAAACATTTCTTAGTATTTACCAACCGGCATAAGGACAGGAATCTGGAGACTACCGGAAGGATCTGTGCCTATCTGGAGGGGAGGGGACAGAAGGCTACCTCATGGGTGGAAGAGGAGGACTGGAAAGAAAACATGCGGGTGGACACGGAGGAAGCGCCGGCGGATCTGCCCGTGGATGTGGACTGCATCATCGTGCTGGGCGGGGACGGCACGGTGCTCCAGGCGGCCCGGGAGACCAAGAAGCTGAGTATTCCCATTATCGGCGTGAACCTGGGGACGTTGGGGTATATGACGGAGATCGAACTGTCCAACCTGGAAGAGTCGCTGGAAAAACTGATTGCGGGGGATTACATAAAGGAGAGCCGCATGATGCTGAACGGCAGGATCCACTGTGCCAACGGCGGTTCCGAGGAGGGCTGGGCGCTGAACGATATTGTGGTGTCCCGAAGCGGTTCCCTGCAGATCATCCGGTTCAATATCTATGTGAACGGGCAGTTCCTGAATCATTACAATGCGGACGGCATGATCGTGACCACGCCCACCGGCTCCACAGGGTATAACCTGTCCGCGGGAGGCCCCCTGATCGAGCCCAGGGCAAAGCTGATCATGCTGACCCCCATCTGTCCCCATACCCTGAATAAACGGAGTATCATCCTCTCTCCGGAGGACGAGATTGAGATCGAGATCCCCGAGGGCAGGGGCGGCAGGATCCAGACGGTGGAGGTCAATTTCGACGGCTGCCATGTGATCCCCGTGCGGACGGGAGACAAGATCCGCATTGTCCGGTCCGAGAAGACCACCGAGTTCTTGCAGTTGAATCAGGTAAGCTTCCTGGAGGTGCTGCATAAGAAGATGGGAGAGAATTAGAGGACCGATGAAGCAGATACGGCATGCCAAGATTATAGAAATGATACAGAAGTATGATGTGGAGACCCAGGAGGAGCTGGCGAAATATCTGCGGGAGGCCGGCCTTGCGGTGACCCAGGCCACCGTCTCCCGGGATATCAAGGAATTGAAGCTTTCCAAGATCCCCATGCGCAACGGCAGACAGAAATATATTATCTTAAAGCAGGAAGACAGTCATTTGGGCGACAAGTACATCCGTGTACTTCGTGACGGTTTTTCCTCTATGTCCATGGCGCAGAATATACTGGTGGTCAAGACAGTGTCCGGCATGGCCATGGCGGTGGCGGCGGCGTTGGACGCCATGAGATTCCCGGAGATCGTGGGCTGTATCGCCGGGGATGACACCATATTCGTGGCGGTGCGCACTGTGGAGGAGACGCAGGCATTGATGGAGAATATCCGTACTATGTTGAATTAAGGGATTTATACTCGTGAGTGCCTTTGTCGGCTGTTTTATGGTTTTTATTCGTGAGTAGAGTATATGTTATGGTTTTGATCAGCGGAGAAGGTGTAAGGAGAGGAATATGTTACAAAGTTTGCATGTCAAAAATCTGGCGCTGATCCAGGAGACGGAGGTGGAGTTTGGCGAGGGGCTCAATATCCTCACCGGAGAGACGGGAGCGGGGAAATCCCTGCTCATAGGCTCCGTAAACCTGGCTCTGGGAGGGAAATTTGACAGGGAGATGCTTCGCAAGGGAGCGGACAGCGCCCTTGTGGAGCTTGTTTTCGTATCCCGGGAGGACAGGGTAAGGCGGAAGCTGGAGCAGCTGGAGCTGGAGACCCAGGAGGACGGAACGGTCATTATCAGCCGGAAGCTCCAGGCGGGGAAGAGTGTCTGTAAGATCAACGGGGAGACGGTGACGGCGAAGCAGGTGAAGGAGCTGGCGGAGGCGCTGATCGATATCCACGGGCAGCATGAGCACCAGTCCCTGCTGCACAAAAAGAAGCACATGGAGATCCTGGATTCCTACTGTGGCAGTGAATTTGCCCCTGCGGCGCAGGCGGTGGAGGAGGCTTACGGGGAATGCGCCAGGCTCCGCAGGGAACTGGCCGAGGAAACCATGGACGAGGAGGCCAGGGAGAAAGAGAAAGCGCTGGCAGAGTTTGAGCTGAGTGAGATCGAACAGGCCAGGCTTGCGGCGGGCGAGGACGAGGAGCTGGAGAAGCGTTACCGCCTGATGGTAAACAGTAAGAAGATCACGGAAAACCTTGTGGAGAGCTACCGCTATACCGGCAATGACGATGATGCCGGCGCGGGAAGCGCCCTGAGCCGCGCCCTGCGCGCGCTTCGGAGTGTGTCCGCCTATGACGGGCGTCTGGAGGAGCTGGAGGGGCAGCTGGCGGAGATCGACAGCCTGCTGGCCGATTACAACAGGGACGTATCGGAGTACATGAGCGACCGGGAGTTTGACGGGGAAGAGTTTGCCCGGGTGGAGGAGCGGCTGAACATCCTGAACCATCTGAAAGGAAAATACGGAAATACCATAGAAGCCGTGATCGCGTACGGGGAAGAAAGGCGGCAGCTTCTGGACAGATTGTCGGATTACGACGCCTATATGCAGGAATTGGGGAAACAATACAGGGAGGCGGAGAAAAAGCTGCAGAAAGCCTGTGAGAAGCTCTCCGCCATACGCTGTAAAAACGCCAGGGGGCTGACGAAAAGGCTGCAGGAGGCGCTGGAAAACCTGAATTTCCAGACTGTGGCTTTCGAGACCGTGGTGCGGCCGGGCCAGACGGTTACGTCAAAAGGCTACGACGACGTGGAATTCCTGATCTCCACCAACCCGGGGGAGAGCCTGAAGCCGCTTGCCCAGGTGGCCAGCGGGGGAGAACTATCCAGGGTGATGCTGGCCATCAAGACGGTGCTGTCCGGCAGGGACGAGATCGACACCCTGATCTTTGATGAGATCGACGCCGGGATCAGCGGAAAGACGGCCTGGAGGGTGTCGGAACAGCTTGACACCGTGGCGAAGGCCCATCAGGTCATCTGTATCACCCATCTGCCCCAGATCGCGGCCATGGCGGACACTCATTTTGTCATAGAGAAGAGCAGTATCCGGGACAATACCATTACGGATATCCGAACCCTGGAGGCGGAAGAGTCCCTGGGAGAACTGGCGAGGCTCCTGGGCAGCGATGAACTGACGGAGGCAGCCCTGTCCAACGCCCGGGAAATGAGGAACCAGGCCTTGGAGCATAAAAGTGTGAAAGGCGAAAAGATTTTCTAAGGTTGAAAAGAGGGTGTGTAAACACACTTCTTTGAACTCAACCTAAGAAAATCTAAGTTTCGCCTCGAAGAATTGCCATTCGGCAATTCTTCCCAGCGCGATCTTTGCGTCTGGTTTCACGAATTGTCTGTGCCGACCGTGTAAAAAGTGTCATAAAAGTAAAACTTACATGTGTTTTGTTAATATTTACATGGACTTTGGAAAAAATTTCGATTATACTGTATATCAGGTACAAGTTGTATAAATGTTTCAGGGAAAAAGCAAAAATTTATTGGAAATGCTTACCTGTGTATGCTATAATGTAAGTGCTTTCATAAAAGGCAACACTCAATATCGGTCCTTTCCTGAAACAGTATGGACCGGATATTGAAGAAAGAGAGGCGTGTAAGGTGGAACTTAGAACAGCAGTATCACCAAGAGATGTGAAACATTATACCACAGAGCGTCTGAGGGAGGAGTTCCTGATCCAGAATCTCTTCGTTCCCGGCGAGATCAAGCTGGTGTACAGCCACATCGACAGAATCATTACGGGCGCGGCAGTGCCTGTAAAGCCCATCACCCTGACAGCGGGGGACGAGCTTCGGGCGGACTATTTCTGCCAGAGAAGAGAGCTTGGGGTGATCAATATCGGAGGAGCCGGCACCATCACCGTTGACGGTAAGGTATACCAGGTGGGCTTCAAAGAGGCAATGTACATTGGAATGGGTTCCAAAGACATCGTTTTCGCAAGTAATGATGCTTCCGAACCGGCAAAATTTTATCTGAATTCCGCTCCTGCACACAGGACCTGTCCTACCGTGCTGATTAAGCCGGAGGGTACGCCTGAGGAGGGTGTGGTCATCGTAAAGGATGAGAATAAGGTAGAGCTTGGTTCCCTGGAGGATGCAAACCACAGGGTTATCTGCAAGTACATTCTTCCCGGCCAGGTGGAGAGCTGCCAGCTGGAGATGGGAATGACCAAGCTTGAGCCGGGCAGCGTATGGAATACCATGCCCTGTCATACCCATGACAGACGTATGGAGGTTTATCTCTATTTTGAGATACCTGAGGATGCCTTTGTCATGCATTACATGGGCGAACCCGATGAGACACGCCATATCGTCATGAGGAACGAGGAGGCTGTGATCTCTCCCAGCTGGTCCATCCATTCCGGATGCGGTTCCAGGGCGTACACCTTTATCTGGGGTATGGTGGGCGAGAACCAGGACTTCGATGACATGGACGGCGTAGCCATGAAGGATCTTATGTAAAAGAAATAAATATAATAAAGGAGAAGAAAAATGGCAAACAACTATGTAAACAACTTTTCACTGGAGGGCAAGATCGCTCTGGTAACGGGCGCTTCCTATGGTATCGGATTTGCTATCGCATCCGCTTACGCAGAGGCAGGGGCAACCATCGTTTTCAACGACATCAAGCAGGAACTGGTAGACAAGGGACTGGCTGCCTATGCGGAGAAAGGCATCAAAGCTCACGGCTATGTGTGCGATGTTACCAATGAGGAAGCTGTAAATGCCATGGTAGCCCAGATCGAGAAGGAAGTGGGCGTGATCGATATCCTGGTGAACAATGCGGGTATCATCAAGAGAATTCCCATGACCGAGATGACCGCGGAGCAGTTCAGACAGGTAGTTGACGTGGATCTGAACGCACCTTTCATCGTGTCAAAGGCAGTGATCCCGGCTATGATCAAGAAGGGTCACGGCAAGATCATAAACATCTGCTCCATGATGTCCGAGCTGGGGCGTGAGACAGTATCCGCATACGCTGCTGCAAAGGGAGGCCTGAAGATGCTGACCAGAAATATCTGTTCCGAGTACGGCCAGTACAACATTCAGTGTAATGGCCTTGGCCCCGGTTATATCGAGACTCCCCAGACGGCTCCCCTGCGTGAGAAGCAGCCGGACGGCAGCAGGCATCCTTTCGATCAGTTCATCTGCGCTAAGACACCTGCGAACAGATGGCTGAAGGCGGAGGAACTGGCAGGTCCCGCGGTATTCCTTGCATCCGAGGCATCCAATGCAGTGAACGGGCATATCCTTTATGTTGACGGAGGTATCCTTGCCTACATCGGCAAGCAGCCCGAGTAGTCGAACACCATAAAGCCAGGTTGGCCGACATGCAGATACCATGCTTGCATGGGCAGCTGCGTGGCGGACAATCTGGCGTGTGAAACGCGTCTGCAAGGCGAAGCATTGCAGACTGTGGTGTGTGGAAGCAAAAAACAAGATCCATAAGAAATGGAGGAGGCTATTTCCCATGAAAATCGCATTGATCAATGAAAACAGCCAGGCGGCAAAGAATGAGATGATCTGCGCTACTTTGAAGAAAGTGGTGGAGCCCATGGGTCACGAGGTATTCAATTACGGCATGTATGGCGCGGAAGATCCCAATTCCCTGACTTATGTGCAGAACGGTATCCTGGCGGCTGTGCTGTTGAACTCCGGCGCGGCGGATTATGTGGTGACGGGCTGCGGCACGGGCGAGGGCGCCATGCTGGCATGCAACTCCTTTCCCAGGGTGCTCTGTGGACACATTGAATCCCCGCTGGACGCGTACCTGTTCTCACAGGTAAATGACGGAAACTGTGTGGCGCTTCCTTTTGCGGAGAATTTCGGCTGGGGCGGCGAGTTGAACCTGCAGTATATCTTTGAAAAGCTGTTCTGCGCTCCCGGAGGCGGCGGATATCCCCCTGAGAGGGTGGAGCCTGAGCAGAGAAACAAGAAGATCCTGGACAAGGTGAAGGAGGAGACCCATACGGGTATGGTGGACATCCTGAAGAACCTGGATCAGGAGCTGGTAAAGGGCGCATTGTCCGGAGAGAAGTTCAAGGAGTATTTCTTCGCAAACTGCAAATGTGACAAGATCGCGGCAGCGGTGAAGGAAGCCCTTGCGTAAGGAACTGCAAGTAAATTTCTTAATATAAATATCAATATTTCGGATTGGAGGAAAAAATGAACGCAGTATTAGAGCAGATCAGTAAGATCGGTATTGTTCCAGTTGTAAAAATTGACAGAGAAGAGGATGCGCTGCCCCTTGCAAAGGCTCTCTGTGCAGGCGGACTTCCCTGTGCGGAAGTGACATTCCGTACCAGTGCGGCAGCAGGCGCCATCAAGATCATGACCGAGAACTTCCCCGATATGTGTGTGGGCGCAGGCACTGTCCTGAACGCGGAGCAGGTGGACGCTGCGGTTGCGGCAGGTTCCAAATTCATTGTGAGCCCCGGCTTAAACCCTAAGACCGTGAAGTATTGTATCGAGAAGGGTGTGCCCATCACTCCCGGTACTTCCAGCCCTTCCGATATTGAGCAGGCTATCGAACTGGGTCTTGACGTGGTGAAATTCTTCCCTGCGGAGCAGTCCGGCGGACTGGCTAAGATCAAGGCTATGGCGGCACCCTACGTGAACATGAAATTCATGCCTACCGGCGGTGTAAATGCCAAAAACCTGACCTCATATCTGGATTTCCCCAAGATCATTGCCTGCGGCGGTTCCTGGATGGTTCCCGGCGATCTGATCAACGCCGGCGAATGGGATAAGATCGAGCAGCTGACCAGGGAGGCGGTTCAGACTATGCTTGGCTTCGAACTGGCGCATATCGGCATCAACGGCACCAGCGAGGAGGAAGCGACCAAGATCGCAAACCGTTTCGGCTTTATCTTCGGTATGCCTGTAAAGGTTGGCAACAGTTCCGTATTTGCGGGAAGCGCTGTGGAAGTGTACAAGACCCCTTACCTGGGTGAGCATGGTCACATTGCCGTGAGAACCAACTATATCGACAGAGCAGTGAACTATCTGAGCGCTGTTCTGGGGGTTGAGATCGCGGAGGATACTGCCAAGAGAGATGCGAAGGGCAATCTGAAGGCTATTTACCTGAAGGAAGAGTTCGGCGGATTCGCGGTACATCTGGTGCAGAAATAAATTTTTAAAATCTAAAAGCGAAAGGAATCTAATAAGATGGCAAAAGTAATTACCATGGGTGAGATTATGCTGAGACTGTCCACCCCCAACAACGAGAAGTTTATCCAGGCAGATGAGTTTGACGTATGCTACGGCGGCGGCGAGGCTAACGTGGCGGTGTCTCTGGCTAACTATGGCCACGACGCTGAGTTTGTGACCGCGGTTCCCGACAATGAGATCGGTGAGTGCGCAGTAGCGGCTCTGAGAAAGTATAATGTGGGTACAAAGAATATCGCAAAATGCGGCGAGAGACTGGGCATCTACTATCTGGAGAGCGGTTCTTCCATGAGACCTTCCAAGGTGGTGTATGACAGGGCTCACTCCTCCATTTCCACCGCGACAGCAGCAGACTTTGACTTTGACGCAATCTTTGAGGGCGCTGACTGGTTCCATTTCACAGGCATTACTCCCGCTGTGTCCGACAGTGCGGCAGTGCTTACCGAGGAGGCTTTGAAGGCGGCTAAGAAGCATGGCGTAAAGGTATCTGTAGACCTGAACTTCCGTAAGAAACTGTGGTCTTCCGAGAAGGCGCAGAAGGTCATGAAGAACCTGATGCAGTATGTCGATGTATGTATCGGCAATGAGGAGGATGCGGAACTGGTACTTGGCTATAAGCCCGGTAAGACCGATGTTACCAGCGGTGACCTGGAACTGGCAGGATACAAGTCCATCTTTGAGCAGATGGTTGCAGACTATAACTTTGAGTACTGCATTTCCTCCCTGCGCGTAAGCCATTCCGCTTCCGACAACGGCTGGTCCGCATGCATCTATTCCAGAGATACCAAGGAGTTCTATCACTCCAAGGAGTACAGCATTCATCCCATCGTTGACCGCGTAGGCGGTGGTGACTCTTTCGCAGGCGGTGTGATCTGCGGTATGCTGGACGGCAAGGATTTCAAGGCGGCTCTTGAGTACGGTGTGGCGGCTTCCGCATTGAAGCACACCATCCCCGGCGATTTCAACCTGGTATCCAGAAAGGAAGTTGAGACCCTGGCTGGCGGCGACGCATCCGGACGTGTTCAGCGCTAAAAGTGTGAGAAGAACTTCTAAAGACGTCCTATCATGGGATGGGACGCCAAGAAGTTCTAAATCTCACACGGAAGAATGCCAAGAACGGGCATTCTTCCGGCCTTGCACCGAGTGTTCGTGCAGAATGATTTTCAGCATAGTACCTCGCTAAGTGATTTCAGGCTTCAAAATTTGCTCAAGCAACTCAAAGAATGCCAAGCGAGTAAGTTCGCTTGGCATTCTTCGCCATTGAGTGTCTGCTCGTTGAGGCAGTGAGGACAGGCATTGTTCGTATGATAAAAATCCCACGGCATTGAACCGTGGGATTTTTATGTAAGTAATTTTGTAATATCAACAGGTCGTATCTAACTGCTTACTGTTTATCAGCAGAGAAGTAAACGAAGAACACATCGCCTGTGGTATCATCATCAAACATTTCCAGGTAGGAGATGGAGAAGTCATTGTTGCCTGCGGGAACTTCATATACCAGAAGTCCGTTTATGCTTTTGGCGATAGCCAGGTCATATTCGCCGGGCAGCATCTGGTCGTTCAGCACGTCATTCAGGTCAAGGGTGATGGGGAAGCCGTATGCGTCATCTGCCTCATCATTCCACTGGATCTGGAAATCAGTGTCGTACATGGGAAGGGTGGAAGTAGAGGTATTCTTGACCGTGATATCGGCAACCAGTATCTCGTAGCCGTCAGCGGGGGTATATCCTTCGTATTCATCGCAGAGATAAGCACTATTTACGGTATAATCAAAGAAGTAAGTGTGCATGGTATCACCGAGACGCCCCTCCGCGTTGCCGTTGTCATCGGGATAGCCTACCTGGGTGCCTGCTGAAGAAGATGCGGCAGGACTGGAACTGGATGAACCGGAACTGGATGAACCGGAGCTGGATGAACTGGAACTGCCGGTAAGAGTACCATTACTGCCACAGCCTGTCAGAACTGCCGCTGTAACTACAGTTGCTAAAACAAGTGAAACAAATTTTTTCATATCGATCCTCCGTATAAAATTAGAATAAATATCACAAAGACAATAATATCATATTTTTTGCATATTTACAATTCCTTTTGAAATAATAATTCTATTTTCATTCTTTTTTCTTAAGAAACAATTAGGATACTGTTAGGATGCAATTAGGATATCTTTTTTTCTTATCGTGTATGATAGTTCCTGTATTGAATGTTATGGCCTGTATGAGATAAGGAACAGTCCCTGACAATCTATCAGACGAGGAGGCATATGAATGAAAGGATATTTTAGGACAAAGTGGAAAAAGGGTCTGGCGCTGCTGACGGGAGCAATGATTCTCGCGGGCAGTCTGTCAGGCTGCGGGCGGCAGGGAGATTCCCGGGGCGCCGGAACTTCCGGCGACGGCATTGGGAGCCCGGATAAGGGCGCCTGGGTGGAAAAAGAGGCATCCCTGGCAGGCATCCCCGAGGACGTGACGTTGAAGCAGCTGTGTACAGTGGATGACAAGGTACATCTGGTGACTGCGGCGGAAGGAGATGGAGGATTCAGGCTTCAGGAATGGGAGCTTCGGGAGAACGCTTTTGCAGAAGTCACGCAGAAATGGCTGACAGACTTTATCATACCCGGCGAATCCTGGACGGACATCAGCCTGATGCAGGACGGCAGCGGTGTGCAGTATCTGTTCTATAGTCTTGTGGACAGGGAAGCGGAATGCTACAGGGGGTACCTCTGGAGGGGAAGCGGCGCCGAAGCGAAGGAGATCACGCCCGAAAAGTGGACTGTGCTCGATGAGGAGTATGGAGTTTATGAATCCATTAACAGCATTGCGGCCCTGAATAACGGCAGCCTGGTGGTGTCCTCCTGGCTTTCCGCCGACCGCATCAACGGCGAGGACGGAAGCGTGCTGGACAGTGTGCCCATCACCGGCTATTATGACGGGAAGATGATCACCGACGGTGAGAATGTGTATCTTTGTTCCGCCGGCATGAACGGGAATGTGGAAGGAGTGGAAAAGTGGATCGGGGGCAGCCTGAATGATGTGGAGACCATTCCTCTGGGGCAGAGTTCCATGTTTAGCCCGAAGATCAGTGTCTTGCCTGACGGAACGCTGATCTCGGCGGACAATGAAGGGATTTTCCGCTGTGAGGCGGGGACTCAGGACTGGAAGAAGCTTATGTCGGGGCTGGACACCAGCTTTTCCCTGTCCGGCACCTGGTGCACCGACATGACGGCTTTGCAGGACGGCAGAATTTATGCGCTGTTCCAGGAGGAGGGAGGCGGCAGGAAGCTGCTGATGTACGAATATGACCCTGAGGCAGTGCCTGTGGTGAGCACCGTGCTGAAGCTGTACGCGGTGGAGGAGAATACCCTGCTGTTGAATGCGGCGGCGCTGTATCACCGGGAGAATCCGGAGGTGCTGATCGAGGTGGAGTATGTGTATTCCAGGGAAGACCTGTATGACAAGGAGGCTCTGGATTACAATACAGTACAGCAGCAGATCAATACCATGCTGATGGGAAGCGAAGCGCCGGATATCCTTGTGCTGGATCATCTGAACAAAGAGTCCTATCTGGAGAAAGGGCTGCTGGTGGAACTGCAGGATGTCCTTGCGCCCATGGAACAGAACGGGGAACTGCTGTCCAATATTATGGAAGCTTACCACACAGAAGACGGAAAACAGTATATTGTTCCCCTGCAGTTTGGATTTACCCTTGCCATGGGAAGGGACATCACGGTACAGGATATGGCTTCCATGGAGACACTCGGGGCATTCTTAAGCGGTAAGAGCGAGAATTATATGGGTGCCAGGACAGTGACGGAACTGGTGGATCTGTTCTATCCCTACTTCTGTGGAAGCATGGTGGAAAACAAAGAACTGAACAGGGAGGCGCTGTCAGGTTATCTGGAATCCTTAAAGCAGATCACGGACAACAGCGGTCTGATAGAAACGCGGGATAAGAATGAGAGGGACTATAATCTTTGGGATTTGGCGTATAAGGCGAAATTCGAGATGGAGATGAACGCCGGATTTTATGACAGTATGTTCCCCCTGGCCATAGCGGATTATATCAAGAGCGACTTTACCGCCTTTGAAAATACGTTTGTTCCCTATGTGGAAATGGCCGTATCCTCCAAGAGTGAGTATCAGGATATTGCAAAGGACTTCCTGGCCTTCTGCCTGTCTGAGGAGGTACAGGGAAAGGATTATTATACCGGGTTCCCGGTGAATGCGGGATGTCTGGAAGCCCAGGCACAGATTGACCGGACCGACTATGCGGCGGAGTCCACGATTGAGATCGGTGAGGGAGCGGAGGAATTATTCCAAATCGGCGCATATCCTGCTGAGACGGCACAGAAGCTGGTGGCTTTGTGCAAGGGGCTTGATCGGCCCATCAAGGAGGACGCAAAGATTCGTGAGGTTTTGATCGAGACGCTGCCGCCCTATCTGCAGGGCGTCCAGTCGCTGGAAGAGACCCTGGATAAGATTGAAGGCGGGCTTAAGATGTATCTGGCGGAATAGAAATAGAGGAGAAAGGAATGGAGAAAAAGAGAAGTACAGGGGAAAATGAAGGAGAAGCAATGGAGAAAATGAAAGGGAAGATCGCAATGAAAATAAACAGGGCAATTATAGTATTGGGCATTATATCCGTGACAGGCGGGGGAATGGCAGGGTGCGGATCAGACCCTGCCGCGGTGTCAGGGAACGAATCTGGCTCCGAAATAGCAGTGATTCAGGGAACGGATGTGGAAACCCCACAGAGTGCGTCCCCGGGCGAGCCACAGACAGCCGGACAGATGACGCAGGCAGGAAACCAGGAGGGAACAGGGAATCAGGAAAATGGTCAGGAGGGGCGCTGGCATGTGTTGGATCCGGACACAGCGGAGGCTGTGGGCGCGGATTTCCTGGGTAAGGTGTGTAAGCTGGATGAGGATTCTTTCTGGATAGTGGAAGTGCAGGCGAAGGTTCTGGAGGATGGCTCCACAGTCACCAGCAGTCCTGCATCCAATGTGGAGATTCCTGATTCGGATCTGATCCAGGTAGTCTTTGATGAAAATACCCGTTTTTATATCCGCACCATCTACAACGGAGGAGAGAGCCACGAGGATTCCGAGGCAGCTTTCAGTGATCTGGGCGAGGGGGTAAGCGTGGATCTTAAGGGAAGCTTCCAGAATGATGTTTTCCATGCGACGGAGGTGCAGGTCAATAAAATAGCCTGAAATACAAAATAGTGGACACCGCGTTTCGGTTTACGAAGCAGGCAAGGGGCATATCGATATGATAATTGCCCCTTTCCTATTGGGCAAAGACAGCTGCGAAGCAGCAGAAAGCACTATGGGTGCGGTCAGGAGGGGGCTTGCCCACCTCGTTGGGAATGGCATGGGCTGAACTGTTGCCAGATCGGAAGAGCGTCGTGTAGGGAAAGAGTG
>CANDMD010000053.1 GCA_947385725.1 uncultured Lachnospiraceae bacterium
CAGGGTGGTCTTGCCGTGGTCTACATGGGCAATGATCGCTACATTCCTTATGTCGTCTCTTTTCTGTCTCATTCTTTTCAGAATCCTTTCCGCATGGCTCATCGCAATGCAAAATTTGTCAAATTTCAAACTGCTACAGTATATCACTGATTAATGGCAAACGCAAGTCAAAAAGGTCAGTTTTTGGCGATTCACGCGGTGGGTTTTTGTTCTAAAATACGGCGGGATAATGTATAAATAGTAATAGCCATGTGCGTTCACTCTGGCGTGTGGTCTGCATGCAGGGTGATATTACCGGAAAAATTCTTAAGGTGTAAGAAGGGAGAACAGAAATGACAGATAAGGTAATTGAAAACAACCAGGTAACGGTTATGGGAGAGATCGTAAGCGCTTTTTCCTACAGCCATGAAATCTTTGGAGAAGGCTTTTATATGGTGGATGTCAAATGTAAAAGACTGAGTGAAAGCTATGACATTATTCCGGTGATGGTCTCCGAGCGTCTCATCGATGTGACGGGCGATTACATGGGGGCGCTGATCTGTGTGACAGGACAGTTCCGTTCTTACAACAGACATGAAGAACACAAAAACCGCCTGGTGCTGTCTGTTTTCGCGAGGGAGATCGGCTTCATCGAAGAGATGGAGGAGAGCTCGAAGACGAACCAGATTTTTCTGGACGGTTATATCTGTAAGGAGCCTGTCTACCGGAAGACACCCCTGGGAAGAGAGATCGCGGATCTGCTGCTGGCTGTGAACCGTCCCTACGGGAAGTCTGATTATATACCCTGTATCTGCTGGGGAAGGAACGCGCGGTATGCCAATCAGTTTAAGGTGGGCGAGCGCTGTGCGGTATGGGGGCGCATCCAGAGCCGTGAATATATGAAGAAGCTGGACGAGGAGAATGTGGAGAAGCGGGTGGCATTCGAGGTATCCGTCAGCAAAATGGAGCTCGGCGAGGGGGAGGAAATGGAGGAAAACTGCCAGGATTTGCCAAATTAAATAGATTATGGTATAATGTCTCCAAAAAGCCGAATTGAGGTGCAGTATGGCAGACGGGTTGGTAACAATTTATGCAGGTGACGGGCGGGGCAAGTCTCCCGCGGCTATCGGCAGGGCGGTGCAGGCAGCTGTGGCGGGGAAAAATGTGGTCATCATCCAGTTTTTAAAGGGAAAAGGACTGAAGGACTCTGATTTTCTGCGCAGGATGGAGCCGGAGATCAAGCTGTTCCGCTTTGAAAAGTCAGGTGAAAATTTTGAGCAGCTGCCTGAGGACAGGAAACAGGAGGAGATCAGCAATATCAGAAACGGTATGAGCTTCGCGAGAAAGGTGCTTGTCACCGGGGGATGTGACCTATTGATCCTGGATGAAGTCCTGGGGCTGATCGAAAAGGACATTATTACCGTGGAGGATCTGAGGAATTTACTGGCCTGTAGGGAAGACACCAGCGTCATCCTCACCGGCATCAGGATCAATGACGAGATTTGTTCCCTGGCGGATGAGGTTTCCAGAATTGAGACGGTGTAACAGTTCAGCTATACGGCGCTACGCAGTCAAAATTGCTTCCTTTTGCAATTTTGCCAGACTTGCAGACGGTGTTCGGCAACGAAATATGTCATTGACAGTTCCTGGGGAAAATGCTATGATTCAAACAGGAAATGAGAATAGAGGATAATAGAAGATAGAGGTTGCGTTGTTCAAGAGTAATTTTCCCAATACGGCAGGCGTAGGGGCGGGGAGATGAAAGGGGAGGACGCCGAAAGAAGAGAGAACCTGTAGATCGATTCTTGGGCATACGGTTAAGAGCCGTATGACTGTCATCCGGTATCGGATGGGGCGCTATCAGCAGATATGAAGTTTTATCTTTGCCGGCGCTTCCAGCGCCGGCATTGTTGTATGCATCTATCGTTGTCCATGTCTGTTGCTGTTTGCATCTATTGTTGTCTGCATTTATTGTTATCTACGTCATTATGGAGGAGAAAGCTATGTCAATTTTTAAGGGTGCAGGTGTAGCCATCGTTACACCGATGTATGAGAATGGAGAAGTAAATTATGAGCAGTTCGGCAGACTGATCGAATTTCAGATCGCGAACAAAACGGACGCCATTGTGGTCTGCGGCACCACGGGCGAGGCATCCACATTGACCCATGAGGAGCATTTGGATGTGATCCGTTACTGTGTCAAGGCAGTGGATAAAAGAGTTCCCGTCATTGCGGGAACAGGCTCCAACTGTACCGAGACCGCGGTCTATCTCTCGCAGGAGGCGGAGAAGGCGGGGGCGGACGGCCTGCTGGTAGTGAGCCCCTATTATAACAAGGCAACCCAGAACGGCCTGTATGCCCATTTTAAGACCATTGCGGACTCTGTGAAGATTCCTGTGCTGCTCTACAACGTGCCCGGCCGGACGGGCTGCAATATTCTGCCTGAGACAGTGGTGAGGCTCTGTAAGGAAGTGGGGAACGTTGTGGGCGTGAAGGAGGCCAGCGGCAATATCAGCCAGATCGCTCATCTGGCGGCCATCGCGGAGGGCTGTGTGGACATTTACTCCGGCAATGATGACCAGATCCTGCCCATCATGGCGCTGGGCGGACTGGGAGTGATCTCCGTACTGTCAAATGTGGCGCCCGCCCAGACCCATGAGATCTGTCAGGATTTCCTGGAGGGCAGGGTGGAGGACAGCCGCCGGAAACAACTTGCGGCATTGGATCTGTGCAACGAGCTGTTCTGCGAGGTGAACCCTATTCCCGTAAAGAAGGCGCTGAACCTGATGGGCATGGAGGCAGGTCCGCTGAGAATGCCGCTGACCGAGATGGAGCCTGCCAACGCGGAGAAACTGGAGAGAGCGATGAAGGCATACGGAATAGTGTGAAGAGTGCCGCGGCAGGTCCACGGCATGGAGGTTGGTGTGAGAAGCGCGGGAAGAACGACAAGGGGGAAAGGATACGGCGATGACGAGAATCATTATGAATGGGTGCAACGGGAAAATGGGACAGGTGATCAGCAGCCTGGCGGCGGAAGATGACGGGATTGTGCTGGCGGCCGGCATTGACGCCAGGGATGACGGACATAATCCCTATCCGGTATTTACGGATATTGATGACTGCGATATTGAGGCGGACTGTCTCATCGACTTTTCCACCGCTTCCGCAGTAGATAAAATGCTGGAATACTGTGTGAAAAGAAAGCTGCCCTGTGTGCTCTGTACCACAGGCTTGAGTGAACAGCAGCTGCAGAAGGTGAAGGAGGCCTCCGGACAGATTCCGGTGCTGCGCTCCGCCAATATGTCCCTGGGCATCAACCTGCTGCTCAAGATATTGAGGGAGGCCGCGGAGGTGCTTGCGCCTGCGGGCTTTGACATAGAGATCCTGGAAAAGCACCATAACCTGAAACTGGATGCACCCAGCGGAACCGCGCTGGCCCTGGCGGATGCAATCAATGACAGCCTGGGCAGCGAATACGGGTATGTCTATGACAGGAGCGCCCGCAGGGAGAAACGTCCCCGGAAGGAGATCGGCATCAGCGCCGTGAGGGGCGGCACCATCGTGGGGGAACATGATGTGCTTTTCGCGGGATCTGACGAGGTGATCACCTTTTCCCACACAGCTTATTCCAAAGGGGTGTTTGCAAAGGGAGCGGTTCAGGCGGCTAAATTCCTGGCGGGAAGGACCCCGGGCATGTACGATATGAGCAACGTGATTGACGCCGCTCAGGGGGATGACGATGGACGATAAAGAACGCACAGTGTTGAAGGCAATGGCGAAGCAGTATAAAAATATTGCGGCGGCTTCCACGGAGATCATCAATCTGCAGTCCATCATGAACCTGCCCAAGGGAACGGAGCATTTCCTGACGGATATCCATGGGGAATACGAGCAGTTTAACCATGTGCTTAAGAACGGCTCCGGTTCCATCCGCAGGAAGATCGACGAGGAATTCGGGAGCACCATCAGCACGAAGGACAAGAAGAGCCTTGCCACACTGATTTATTACCCCGAGGAGAAGGTGGAGATCGCCCGGCATGAGGAGGAATATATCGAAGACTGGTACAAGATCTCCCTTCACCGTCTGGTGCAGATGATCAAGCGTGTCTCCTCCAAATACACCCGTTCCAAGGTGCGGAAAGCGCTGCCTCAGGACTTTGCCTATGTGATAGAGGAACTGATCACGGAAAAGGAAGAGATCCAGGACAAGGAAGCCTATTACAATGAGATCATCCACACCATCATCCGGATCGGCAGGGCGCCCCAGTTTATCGTTGCGCTGAGTCACCTGATCCAGCGTCTTGTCATTGACCATCTCCACATTGTGGGGGATATCTATGACCGGGGTCCCGGCCCCCATATCATTATGGATACGCTGTGCGCCTACCATTCCGTGGATGTGCAGTGGGGCAATCATGATATGGTATGGATGGGGGCGGCCAGCGGCCATCTGGCCTGTATCGCCAATGTAGTGCGGATGGCGGCAAAATACGGGAATCTTGCCACCATAGAGGACGGTTACGGCATTAACCTGCTGCCCTTGGCTACCTTTGTCCTGGAAACTTATGCGGAGACTGACTGTGACCTGTTTTCCATCCGTTATAATACGGACTATAACACCAAGGATTTGAGCCTGGATACCAAAATGCATAAGGCCATGACCATCATCCAGTTTAAGCTGGAGGGACAGCTGATCATGCGCCATCCCGAGTTTGACATGGACAACCGGCTGCTGTTGGACAAGATTGATTATGAAAAGGGAACGGTCTGCATAGACGGTACGGACTATCCCATGAAGGATCTTGATTTTCCTACTGTTAACAGGGAGAAACCCTACGAACTGAGCGAGGAGGAGGCCAAGGTCATGGCCCGCCTGCAGCAGGCGTTCATGAAGTGTGAAAAGCTGCAGCGCCATGTCCGTTTCCTCTATGCAAAGGGGGGCATTTACAAGATCTATAACGGCAATCTGCTGTACCACGGCTGCATGCCCATGAATCCGGACGGCAGCTTTGCCTCCGTGGAAATTTATGGAAAGAAGTACAGCGGCAAGGCGTTGTACGACATCCTGGAATATTACGCCAGGAGAGGCTATTATGCCAAGGAGCCTTCGGAGCGTGCCGCAGGCCAGGATATGATGTGGTACATCTGGGCGGGAAAGGGTTCGCCGGTATTCGGAAAGGCCAAGATGGCCACCTTTGAATCCTATTTCGTGGAGGAGCCGGCTGCCCACAAGGAGAAGAAGAACAGCTACTACCAGCTTCTGGAACAGGAAGAGACGGTAAAACGGATTCTGGAGGAATTTGGGCTGGACACCAAAGAGGGGCATATTGTCAACGGACATGTGCCGGTGGAGCAGATCCACGGGGAATCGCCCATCAAGTGCGGCGGCAAGCTGCTGATCATTGACGGCGGATTTTCCAAGGCGTACCAGAAAAAGACAGGAATCGCAGGGTACACGCTGGTATGTAATTCCCGTGGCATGAGACTGGTTGCCCATGAGCCCTTTGAATCCACCGAGGCGGCGATCCAGAAGGAGTCCGACATTTTTTCCGATTCCATGGATGTGGAGACATTTCCCCGCAGGAAGCTTGTGGCGGATACGGATATCGGCAGTGAACTCCGGGAGAGCATCTATTACCTGGAAGAATTGCTGGAAGCATATCGGGACGGTACGATCATGGAACAATAATGCGTTAATATGACGATGGAATGAAAGCCGGAAGCTCATAGGGAATCCCTGCGAGCTTCCGCTGTTTTAAGATAATGGCATCTGAGTTACCTTACTTGCCTGCTGCGCCGTTGGTGGTGCCGCCGTTAACGCCGGTCCCGGAACCGGTTGTGGTGCCTGTACCAGAGCCGGTTGCAGTGCCGGTTCCGGTACCTGTCGTTGAGCCGGTGCCTGTAACAGAGCCTGAATTGCCGTTAGTGCCGGTACTATTGCCAGTGTTCATGCCGCTGCCGTTGTTGTTGTTGTTGGAATTGTTGCCGTCGCCAATGATATCGTTGGTGAGGTCTGCCGCTCCGTCAGCCACGTCATCTAATACATTGGTAATGGTATTGCCGGCATCGTCCAGGATAGAACTGTTATCCCCGGCGGTGGCGCCGCCGGTTCCGGTGATGCCGTTGTTGTCGCTGTTTGTGCCATTACCGTCTGAGGTTCCGCTATTATTTCCCGTGGTGGTTCCGTTTGTATTGCTGCCGTTACCGGCACCGTTTTCGGTGCCGGCGCCTGACGAGGAACCGCTTCCGGCCATACTGCCGGAATTGCCTGAATTCTTATTGCCGCAGGATGTGGCAACACACAAAAAGGCAAGCGCCAGACTGAGCACAAGGAGTTTTTGAACTCCTCGGAGCTTGTTAGCTCCTCGGAACTTCTGAGTTCCGTCCAGATGATTTGATTTTTTCATATTTTCCTCCATTCTGCTGTTAATGATAAGCATTAAAATCAACGCAATATGGTCCTTATATTGGGTGATTTGTGAGTAGTATGTGAAGGGAAGAAAAAAATATGCATTCCTGATCAGAGCCAGATCGTGTTAATGTACAATGTGAATTGGGAAACGAAAACATAAGAAATGAAAACAAAGGAAATGAAAACATAGGAAATGAAAACATAGGAAATGAAAACATAGGAAATGAAAACATAGGAAACGAAAACATAAGAAATGAAAACAAAGGAAATGAAAACAAAGGAAATGAAAATATAGGAAATGAAAATATAACAAATGATAATGCAGTAAATGCAAATATAGTAAGAAGAGTAAAGAGAGGAACTGGTAAATTTGGAATTCAGACCATGTATCGACATTCATAACGGAAAGGTAAAACAGATTGTAGGCGGAAGTCTCAGGGATGCAGGAAACCGGGCAGAGGAAAATTTTGTGGCACAGCAGGATGCCGCTTATTTTGCAGGGTTGTACCGGAATGCGGGACTTAAGGGCGGCCATATTATCCTGTTGAACGCACAGGACAGCGATTATTACGAGGCATCCAGGCAGCAGGCGCTTTCGGCCTTGAAAGCCTATCCGGGGGGGCTTCAGGTGGGGGGAGGCATCACGCCGGACAATGCAGGGGAATATCTGCGGGTCGGCGCCTCCCATGTGATCGTCACTTCCTATGTATTCCGGAACGGCAGGATCCATTATGACAGACTGAGGAAAATGACGGAGGCTGTGGGGAAGGAGCATCTGGTGCTGGACGTCAGCTGCAGGAGGACGGAGGAGGGATACCGGGTGGTGACGGACCGCTGGCAGAAGATGACGGAGGAGAAGATGGATCCCGGACTGTTGGACAGGCTTTCGGACTATTGTGACGAATTTCTGATTCATGCGGTGGATGTGGAAGGCAAAGCCGGGGGGATCGAACAGGAACTTGCCGCCATGCTTGGACAGTGGGAAAAGAAGCCGGTGACTTACGCGGGAGGAGTGCACAGCTATGACGATCTGAGACAGCTTCGCGAGTATGGAAAGAACTGTCTGAATGTGACCATCGGAAGCGCCCTGGATCTGTTCGGAGGGGCTATGGAATGGCAGAAAGTGGTGGAAATATGCCGTTCATAGCACGGTTTACTTGTTAAAATGCACAACCATTTCACAATATTTTAGAAAATTGTTACAAAAATATGAACTTATCATTGATGTAAAAGTCTTCTTATGGTAAAATGGAGTAGTTTACCGGAGGTGACTTCTTATGGCAAGAAAAAGGCATAAGCGGAAAAACAGCCATGTTGTGCTTGTCACATCAGATGCTGTTGACGCAAAGCTGAAGCAGTTCCGTATCCGGCCCTGGATATTACAGACGGTCATAGTGATCTTCTGTGTACTGTGTGGCACGGCGATAGGATATCTGTTCTATGAGACAGAGGACCGGCTTCAGGAAACTACCAGATCTGCTTCCGAGGTACAACAGCTGGAAGCGGAGAATCAGGAACTGGCAGCCAGGAATGCGGAACTGGAGCTCCAGCTGGCGGCACAGGATGAAAAGATACAGATCCTCAGCGACACTGTAAACCAGAAGGTGCAGAGTGAAACAGAACTGGCGACGCAACTGGAAAGACAGTCTACCCCTACCGAATTTCCGCTGACCGGCTCGGCCACGATGGAGGAGATCGCAGAGGGGGATCCGATGTGTGTCTTCACGGCGGCATCCGGGACAATGGCAGTGGCAACCGCCAACGGAACCGTGATCGCGGTGAACGATGATGCGGAGTACGGACACAATATCTGGGTGGATCATGGAAACGGCTACATCACCATATACCGCAATCAGGGGGATGCAATGGTGAAGCAGGGAGAGACGGTGAAACAAGGGGCGACGCTTTTCCTGATTGGGGAAGAAAACAATAAGCTTGGTTACCAGATGATGAGGGATAACGAATATATCGATCCTATGGAAATGCTCACGATCAGCGGGTAGGAGAGGTATATAAATATAAATGTTATAAGATGGAGGATAGAAATGATAGGGAAGAAAAGCGAAATAAGGATTACTACAATTATTGGTAAAGATGCCGAGTGCAACGGGGATTTCAGTTCCGGAGGAAGCGTAAGGATCGATGGTACGGTCAATGGCAACATTAATGTTGCGGAAACTGTAATTCTGGGGGCTACAGGTGTTATCAACGGGGATATCGAGGCGAAGGTGGCCATTATCGGCGGCGAGATCATAGGCAGCATCAATGCGCCTGAGAAAACAGAACTGACTTCCACGGCAAGGGTGCTGGGGGACATTACCACCAAGACGATCGTCATCGATGAGAATGCCATCTTCCAGGGAAGCTGCAATATGAACCAGGAGGTTTCCGGAAAGCGGGCAAAGCCCAGTTCCAAGGCGGTAAAGGCGGGCAAGAAGAGCGCAAAAGAGGCCATTGACGAGGTTCTGAGAGAAGCGGAGGATGCAGAGGACGGTTCCAGGTCTGTATTTGACGCGGGACAGATTTCCTCGGGGCAATAGTCAATGCCCTGCGGTAATCCCAAATCCCGCTGTCTGCAACACCTGAAACAGTTCTGCATGGATAGAAAACGAAACCCGGCACATTGCATGGAATCGCAATATGCCGGGTTTTTGAATACAGATTATGTATGGTCTTCCATTCTTCCAAACACCATGTCATATCCGTCGTTGCCGTAATTCAGGGAACGGTTCACACGACTGATTGTGGCAGTGGAAGCGCCGGTTTTTTCCGCGATCTCAAGATAGGTCTTGTGCTTTTTCAGCATGGAAGCGACTTCAAAGCGCTGGGACAGGGAAAGCAGTTCATTGACGGTACAAAGGTCTTCAAAGAAGCTGTAGCATTCCTCCCGTGTCTGTAGGCAGAGTACCGCGTCAAAAAGGGAATCAACAGCCTCGGTCTTTATTTTCTTGTTCATCTGGTAACACCTCTCCATTCACTTTTGCACTGTAAAGTTTTACAGTCTTACAAAAGCTATTTTATCACATGAAAGATACATTGTAAAGACCGGCAAAAATAGAAAGAAACAGTTGCTATGTAGTATTGATTACTATATAATAACAGTAGTGCATTTCAATCGGCACGGAAGTGAGGAAATACACATGACAATCGACAATGGGGATTTATTGAACAGCATACTGGAGAGCCTTGACAGGATACAGCATATC
This sequence comes from uncultured Lachnospiraceae bacterium, assembly GCA_947385725.1. GTDB lineage: Bacteria > Bacillota > Clostridia > Lachnospirales > Lachnospiraceae > Acetatifactor. Next base: position 9,598 of record CANDMD010000053.1, read on the forward strand.
GATCCGGATGATATTCCTAACATTGATCTTTATATGGATCAGGTCACTACATTTATGGACACGAAACTCAGGTCTGCGGCCAGGTTTCCGGAGGAGGATAAGATACTGACCAAGACCATGATCAATAATTATGCGAAAAACGACCTTCTGCCGCCGCCTGTGAAAAAGAAATATTCCAAGGAGCATGTGCTGCTTCTGATCTTTATTTACTACTACAAGGGTATTCTGTCCATCAATGATATCCAGACGCTTTTAAAACCGATCACGGAGAAGTATTTTCAGACGGACGGAGACTTCAACCTGGAGAAAATATATAAGGAAGTTTTCAGTATGGAGAAGTCGGAAATAGAGACGCTGAAAAAGGATGTCATCAGGAAATACCGCGCCGCGGAACAGACTTTTCAGGAGGCGCCGGAGGAAAACACTGATTTTCTGAAAAAATTTTCTTTTATCTGCGCTCTCAGTTATGATGTGTATGTGAAGAAATTGATTATCGAGAAGATAGTGGACGAGCTTGCGCGGGAAAGCGCAACAGTTCATATGGCAGCGAAGGCTGACAGCAATAAAAAGAAAAATCACAAAGGCGAAAAGCCGGAAAATGGAGGAGAGGAAAATGAAGGATTCTAATTGCGGTTATTGCATGCGGGGGGAACTGCTGGATCAGTTCGGTATTTTTATCTGTGACCTGAAGGTCAGCAGCCTGATCCTGTTCAAGGAGCAGTCAAAGCCCGGCAGATGCATTGTGGCATATAAGGATCATGTCAGTGAGATCGTCGATATCTCTGACGAGGAAAGGAATCTGTTTATGGCCGATGTGGCGCATGCGGCCAGGGCAATCCACGTCGCTTTTCATCCTGATAAGCTGAATTACGGTGCATACGGTGATACGGGCTGTCATCTGCATATGCACCTCTGCCCCAAATATGAAGGTGGGGACGAATGGGGCGGTACGTTCCAGATGAATCCCGGAAAGACTTTCCTCACCGAGGCGGAGTATGCGGAGATGATAGAGAAGATCAAGGCGGCGCTGTAATGGCTGGCGGATAATGGGAGATTGCTGCCCCGATACCATACGGTATCGGGGATTTTTGTCACTTTTTTCATGGGAGGAACATAAAATAGAGCATCAAAAAAAGGGAGGCATTTATGAAAAAATCCATGAAAAAAATATTTGGCAAAAGAATCCTGGCAGCAGGGCTTGCGGTTATCCTTGCGGCAGCGACCTTTACAGGCTGTGGAAATGACGGCAGGACCGGGGATGGCGGCAAGACGAAGGTGGTCCTGAACGAGGTGGCTCACTCTATTTTCTACGCGCCCATGTATGTGGCAATCGAAAAAGGTTACTTCGCGGAGGAGGGGATCAACATAGAACTGGTCACCGGATTCGGCGCGGATAAGACCATGACGGCAGTCCTGACCGGGGAGGCGGACATTGGATTCATGGGAAGCGAGAGTACGATCTACACCTACGCGGGCGGCACGGAGGACTATGTGGTGAACTTTGCGCAGCTGACGCAGCGCGCAGGAAACTTCCTGGTATCCAGGGAGCCCATTGATCATTTTGAGTGGGGTATGCTTGCGGGAAAGGATGTGCTGGGAGGAAGAGCGGGCGGTATGCCTGAAATGGTATTTGAGTATATCCTGAACAAAAATAATATTGATCCCATGGCAGATCTGTCCATTGACCAGAGTATTGATTTCGGTTCCACGGCAGCGGCCTTTTCCGGAGGACAGGGGGATTTCACGGTAGAATTTGAGCCTCATGCGACCATGTTGGAGCAGAAGGGAGAGGGCTATGTGGTGGCTTCCCTGGGCGAGGACTCCGGTTATGTGCCATACACATCGTTCTCTGCCAAGAAGAGTTACCTGGAAAAGAACAAAGATGTGGTGCAGGCATTTACCAATGCGCTCCAGAAGGGTATGGACTTTGTCCAAGATCATACGCCGGAGGAGATCGCCGAGGCGATAGCGCCCCAGTTCCCGGAGACAGATATGGAGACCCTGACTGCCATTGTGAAGCGTTATTATGACCAGGATACCTGGAAGGAAAATCTGGTCTTTGAGGAATCTGCCTTTGATCTGCTGCAGAATATCCTGGATGATTCCGGTGTGCTGAAGGAGAGGGTTCCCTACGGGGATCTGGTGACAAAGGAATTTGCGGAGGAAGCCGCGAAGTAAACGGCAGCGATAGCTGGTATCATCCGATGGAAAACCCTGGGGACAGCCGTCGGGAAAAAACGGTGCCATCCGATGATCAACGGCAGTTGTTGGAAAAACCGGTTGAGGGAACGGAAAAAGTCTGGTAGAATATAAAAGATGAGGCAGTTTCATTAAAAAACCGGAGGATGAGAGAATGGGATTAATCAAAGCGGCAAAAGATGCAATATCAACCATGCTTGCGGACCAGTGGCGGGAGTATTTCTATTGTGACTCTCTTTCCAATGATGTACTGATGGTCAAAGGACAGAAGAGGGTCACGGAAGGACGCAACAGTAATACCAAGGGCGTGGATAACATTATCACTAACGGTTCCGTAATTGCAGTCAACGAAGGCCAGTGTATGATCATTGTGGATCAGGGTGGGATCGTGGATGTCTGTGCGGAGGCCGGCGAATTTGTGTACGATCACTCTTCCGAGCCCACCATCTTCTACGGTAACCTGGGAGAAGGAATCAAGCAGAGCTTTGCCAATGTGGGAAGAAGATTCACTTTCGGCGGGAATACGGCGAAGGATCAGCGGGTTTACTTTTTCAATACCAAGGAGATCATGAACAATCTGTTCGGCACGCCCAGCCCGATCCCCTTCCGTGTCCTGGACAGGAATACGGGTTATGACTTTGATACGGCGGTAAAAGTAAACGGCCAGTATTCCTTTAAGATTGCCGATCCAATCCTGTTTTATACGAATGTGTGCGCCAACGTAAGGGAAAGTTATAAGAAGACCGAGCTGCTGTCCACTTTGAAGAGCGAACTGCTGACGGCGCTGCAGCCTGCCCTTGCGAGAATTTCGGCACAGGGTGTGCGTCCTTATGAAATCCCCGGATTTTCAGCGGAAATCTGTAAGTACCTGGCAGAGGAACTGACCCAGCAGTGGACGGAACTGCGCGGCCTTGAAATGGTGAAAATGACGATCAACAGCGCGGATATGCCTGCTGAGGACAGACAGCGGTTCCAGAAGTGGCAGGATACCGCTATGCTGCGCAGCGCGGATATGCAGGCGGCAAGGCAGAGCGAGGCGATGGCTTCCATGATCGAGAAGACCAATCTGTCCGGAGGAAGCAGTTCCGGAGGCGCAAGCCCTATGGACGGCGCCATGAATATGATGGCCATGGGCATGATGGGAAATATGATGAACGGCGGCAGCATCGGAAATATGATGGGCGGAAACCGGCAGCAGTCGGCGGCACAGCAGGGCAATCCCCGGATGCAGTCGTCCGCTGCGGGAGCCGGGGCTGCTGTGCTCGGCTGGACCTGTCAGTGCGGCCAGGGGGATAACAGAGGCAAATTCTGTACCGAATGCGGACTGCCGAAACCTGATGACGCGGGTTGGACCTGTAGCTGCGGCACGGTAAACCAGGGAAAGTTCTGTACCGAGTGCGGCAGCAGAAAGCCCCAGGGAGCGCCCCTGTACAAATGCGATAAGTGCGGCTGGGAACCGGAAGATCCGGCACATCCCCCTAAATTCTGTCCGGAATGCGGCGATGTGTTTGATGAGAAGGATCGGATCTGAGCTCCTTTGTTAGAAGGAACTCACTGAATTTGAAAGTATCGCGGCAGTCGGCGTTCAGCATTGTCTGAAGACAGACTGCTGCGATTTTGTGATTACAGTTCACCCGTCAGCCGATCAGAGGCCGATTTCATGCCTGCATGAAAATCGGTGCTGGATCGGCTGACGAGGGTGAACAGTTCCCGGGATAGGAGAAAAGAATGTCATCAGGACAGATCGGAATCATTGTGATACTGGTGTTGGCGCTGGCCGTGATGGGCGGCGTCTATATCGCCTACAGGGTCATCAGGGAAAGGGTCAGGCTGTTTACCCGCATGGTTTTCGGATCGGATACCCTCAAGGGAAGCTTTGAAAATATGGAGAGGGAAGAGGAGATCACCCAAAAGTCGGTGTCCGCGGCCACGAAGCTTTATCTGCCGCAGATTCTGCGGGACTTTCCGCAATTTCACTATGACGAGATGAAGAACAGGGCGGAGAATGTACTGACCGGCTTCCTGTCAGGCATCGACGAAAAGAATCCGGCCAGACTGCCGGAAGGAACCACCAGTGAACTGAGGGAGAAACTGGATCTGAGGATCGGCGCGCTGGACAACGAGGGTGCGGAAGAGCATTTCAGGAACATCAGGATCCACAGGACGGAGATCAAGACCTATCGCAAACTTAAGGGGAGATGCAGCATTATCTTCCAGTCGGCGGTACAGTATAACTATTTCAAAGAACGCGGCGGGAACGTGACAGAGGGTTCGGAGAACCGGCTAAAACAGAGCCGGTATCATGTGGAGATGATTTACATACAGGATCGTGATCTGGTGGAAAACCAGGCGGATTCGGGACTTGCCATGAACTGCCCGAATTGCGGCGCGCCGCTTCCCGGACTTGGGGCGAAGAAATGCCTTTACTGCGACACCCCGGTTGAGGAATTCAATATTAAAATCTGGCATTTCAGTGATGTGGAGGAGACATGAGTATTTACGACACTTTAAATAAGGAACAGAAGGAAGCGGTATTGCGGACGGACGGCCCTCTTTTGCTGCTGGCAGGAGCGGGCAGCGGCAAGACAAGGGTGCTTACCCACAGGATCGCCTATCTGATCGGGGAGATGGGGGTAAAACCCTGGAATATCCTTGCCATTACTTTTACCAATAAGGCAGCGGGTGAGATGAGGGAGAGAGTGGACAATCTGGTGGGCTTCGGGGCGGATCAGATCTGGGTGTCCACCTTTCATTCCGCCTGTGTGCGTATTCTGCGGAGGCATATTGACAGACTGGGCTATGGCAATGATTTTACCATCTATGACACGGATGATCAGAAGACAGTGATCAAAGCCATCTGCAAAAAGCTCGGCATTGATACAAAAACGCACAAGGAGCGTTCCATCATGGGGGCGATTTCCTCCGCAAAGGATGAGCTGATCGGTGTCAGGGAGTACGAGCTGGACGCCGCGTATGATTTTAACAAGGCAGTTTATGCCAAAGTTTACCGGGAATATCAGGAAACGCTGAAAAAGAATAATGCCCTGGATTTTGATGACATTATTGTAAAAACGGTGGAACTGTTCAAGAACTGTACGGAAGTACTGGACTCTTATCAGGAGCGTTTCCGCTATATTATGGTGGACGAGTACCAGGACACCAACACGGCGCAGTTTGAACTGGTACATCTTCTGGCGGACAAATACAGGAATTTGTGTGTGGTAGGTGATGACGACCAGTCCATTTACAAATTCCGCGGCGCCAACATCAGGAATATCCTGGATTTCGAAAAGTATTTTCCGGAGACCGGAGTGATCAAGCTGGAGCAGAATTATCGTTCCACCCAGTCTATCCTGGATGCCGCCAACGCGGTTATCAGCAACAATACGCGCCGCAAGGACAAGGCGCTCTGGACGGACAGGGGGGCGGGAAGCCGTGTTCATTTCAGGCAGTTTGACAATGCCTATGAGGAGGCGGAATATATTGCGGACGAAGTGGCCCGCAAAGTGAAACGTGGCGAGGCGGAATATAAGGACTGTGCGGTGCTTTACCGGACCAACGCCCAGGCACGCCTGCTGGAGGAGCGGATGATCATGGAGGGCGTGCCTTACAATGTGGTGGGCGGCACAAACTTTTACGCCAGGGCAGAGATCAAGGATATTCTGGCCTATTTAAAGACCATTGACAACGGCAGGGATGAGGTGGCTGTGCGCCGTATCATCAATGTGCCCAAGCGGGGGGTGGGCAATGCCACGCTGGAAAAACTGGAAGATTATGCCGAAATGCGGGATATTGGTTTATATGAGGCCATGGAGCAGGCGGATGAGATCATGAGCCTGGGCAAGACGGCGGCGAAGATTCGGCCCTTTGTGCATCTCATCCGGTATTTCAGGGATCAATTAAAGGAATTTACCATAGCGGAACTGATCAAAGAGATTGTGGAGAAAATAGAGTATGAACAGTATTTGCAGAGCAGTGATGACGAGAGCGCGGAGGACAGGATTGCAAATGTGGACGAACTGATCACGAAGGCGGTGAATTATCAGGAAAACCATGACGAGCCCACTCTGACGGAATTCCTGGAGGAAGTGGCGCTGGTGGCGGATATTGATAATGTGGAATCAGGAAATAACCGGGTGCTGCTGATGACGCTGCATTCCGCAAAGGGTCTGGAATTTTCGCAGGTCTATCTTGCGGGTATGGAGGACGGGCTGTTTCCCAGCTACATGACCATTATATCGGAGGATTCTTCCGATGTGGAGGAGGAGCGGCGTCTGGCCTATGTGGGTATTACCAGGGCTATGGATGAACTGACGCTGACCTGCGCCCGGATGCGGATGACCAGGGGGGAAACCCAGTACAATCCTGTCAGTCGTTTCGTGAGGGAAATACCCACGGAACTTATGGATAACACGGTGCCCCGTCCCAGGACCGCAGGCAGGGAGATGCTTTCCGACCTGATCGGCCTGCCTAAGGGGCAGCCTGCACCGGAACAGGCTCCGGCGTATGATTTCCGTCCCAGGGCAATCAACCGTCCCAAGACTGTGGTGAAGGCTGACAAGCCCTTTATCGCAAAGGGAATAGGCAGCCTGAACCAGATCGCCGGAATCTCGAAAGGGGCGCCCTCGCAGCTGTCAGCCGCGCTGGAATATGGTGCTGGGGACAGGGTAAACCATGTCAAATACGGTGACGGCACAGTCCTGGAGATTACGAAAGAACCCAGGGACTACAAGGTTAAAGTGAACTTTGACAAAGCGGGACAGAAGGTTATGTACGCTTCTTTTGCAAAGTTGAAAAGATTGTAGTATTTTTAAAGCGAATGTGGTATATTATAAGAAATAGGGCAGAATGACTGCCGGAAAGACAAACGGAGGTATGGAATTATGAATAAGCTTGAGAACCTGATGGATATCGCGAGACTGAACGATCTGCTTAAAAAGAAAGAGGAAGAAGAGAAGAAAAGTAATACAGTGATATGTGTGCTGGCAGTGATCGGCGTGATTGCTGCGGTTGCAGCGATTGCATATGCAGTGTACCGCTACTTTACCCCTGATTATCTGGAGGACTTTGACGACGAGTTCGAGGATGATTTTGAGGATGAGGAAATGGACGAGGATGAGGATGATTTCTTCGTTGACGAGGGAGAAAAATAAATAACATGAAAAAAGGCCAGGTATGTGAAGGTATTGTCGAGAGGGTAGATTTCCCCAACAAAGGCGTGGTTCGGACAGGGGAGGATATCGTTATCGTAAAGAACAGTCTGCCCGGCCAGAAGATCAAGCTTAGTGTGAATAAAGTAAGAAAAGGGAAGGCGGAAGGCCGCTTGCTGGAGGTGATGGAACAGTCACCTCTGGAAACAGGCTCTCCGTGTTCCCGATTTGGCGTGTGCGGGGGATGTACCTACTTATCGCTGCCCTACGGGGAACAACTGCGGATCAAAGAAGCCCAGGTCAAGAAGCTGCTGGACGGCGTACTGGCAGGGCAGGAACAGGACTGGCTGTGGGAAGGGATCAAGGGCAGTCCCAAAGCCTATGGGTATCGAAATAAAATGGAGTTTTCCTTTGGGGACGAGTATAAAGACGGGCCTCTTGCGCTGGGAATGCATAGAAGAGGCAGCTTCTATGATGTGGTGAATGTGGAGGACTGTGCCATAGTGGATGAGGATTACCGTCTGATCATTAAGGCGGTAAGGGAGTATTTTGCGGGGCGGAAAGTGAGGTATTTCCACAGGTTGCGCCATGAGGGATACCTGCGGCATCTGCTTGTACGGAAAGCATCCGGCACAGGGGAGATTCTAGTGGCGCTTGTGACCACATCCCAGCAGCCATGGACAGAGGAGAACGCTGCCGGGCGGGAATTGATTTTGTCGGAAATGGCTGGATTGGAGAAAAACGGACCGGGGATGGACAAACGGGAGACTGATGGGCTGGCGGGGACTGCGTGGGGGGAAGCGGAGCTGCTGGAAGGCTTCAGGACATTGCTGCTGTCCCTGGAGCGAGAAGGCAGGCTTCAGGGGCGGTTTGCCGGCATTTTACATATTGTCAATGACTCCCTGTCGGATGTAGTGCAGAGTGACAGGACAGATGTGCTTTATGGAAAAGATTATTTTTATGAGGAACTGCTGGGGCTTCGCTTTAAGATTTCCACATTCTCCTTTTTCCAGACGAACTCTTACTGCGCTGAGGTACTCTATGAGACGGCAAGGGAATATGTGGGGGAGCTGGGCAGCGGCAGACCGGACGGGAAGCCGGATAAGACGGTGTTTGACCTGTACAGCGGCACCGGAACCATCGCCCAGATGATGGCTTCCTCGGCCGGGAAGGTAGTGGGCGTGGAGATCGTGGAGGAAGCGGTGGAGGCCGCCAGGAGAAATGCTTATGAAAATGGGATTTCCAACTGTGAGTTTATAGCCGGGGACGTGCTGAAAGTGCTGGATGAACTGGATGAGAAACCGGATCTGATCGTTCTGGATCCGCCCCGTGACGGCATTCATCCCAAGGCGCTGCCAAAGATCATTTCCTATGGGGTGGAGCGGATCATCTACATATCCTGTAAGCCCACCAGCCTTGTCCGGGATCTGGAAGTGTTCCTGCAAAGCGGGTATGAGGTGGAAAAAGCGGTTGCCGTGGATCAGTTCCCATGGACGGCGAATGTCGA